>JBBWVS010000122.1:0-20283 GCA_050256335.1 Gammaproteobacteria bacterium
AAAGGCTACCGTTTCTGCTCGAATAAAGCCTTTTTCAAAGTCACCATGAATTTTACCAGCCGCAACAGGCGCACTGTCGCCAATGTTGATTGTCCATGCACGGACTTCTTTAACGCCAGCGGTAAAGTAGGTTTGTAAACCAAGTAACTTATAGCCTGCATGAATTAAACGGTCCAAGCCTGATTCTGTTTGTCCCATGTCATCTAAAAAGCTTTGTTTGTCTTCGTCGTCTAGCTCGGCAATTTCGGACTCAATATCGGCACAAATGCTCACAACTTGTGAGTTTTCTTGGCCAGCAAAGTCCTCAACTACGCTTAGGTGTGGATTGTCTGAAAAGCCACTCTCGCTAACGTTGGCAACATATAGCACGGGCTTTGAGGTTAAAAGCTGCAAGCCCTTAAGCAGCTTAGTCTCTTCTTCATTAAACTCAAGCAACCTAACTGGTAAGCCATCTTCTAGTGCTGGCATGATTTTTTCAAGCAGGCTTTTAAGGGGCAAGCCTTCTTTCTGGCCAGATTTTGTGTTTTTCAGCGCCTTTTGATAGAGTTTTTCTACGGCCAGCATATCCGCCAGTGCTAGCTCTGTATTGATGATTTCAATGTCGTCGAGTGGCGACACCTTGCCAGCAACATGGATAACATCTTCGTTTTCAAAACAGCGTACAACGTGCAGAATTGCATCAGTTTCACGAATATTGGATAAAAACTGATTGCCAAGACCTTCGCCTTTTGAGGCGCCTTCGACCAAGCCGGCAATATCAACAAATTCCATTGTTGTTGGTAAGATCTTTTCAGGCGAGACAATGGCCGCTAACTGGTTTAGGCGAATGTCGTTGACAGGCACAACACCCACGTTCGGCTCAATGGTACAAAAAGGGTAGTTGGAGGCATCAATGCCCGCCTTAGTGAGTGCGTTAAAAAGGGTTGATTTACCGACGTTTGGTAGGCCTACAATGCCACATTTAAATCCCATTTGTTTCTCCTTGTACTGTGTGCAGCTGCTTCATTGCCTCTTCAAATTTGCCCTCGACAATTTGGTTTATGACGCTTATTGCATCACCCATGCTGTCTTCGATTAGCGCTAGTTCTTTTGTGCTTGGTTGGTTTAGAACAAAGTTAACCACTTCGTTTTTATTGCCCGGATGACCAACGCCGATTCTCAGGCGGTAAAATTCTTTGCTATCTAGCGCTTTGATTGTGTCTCTAAGGCCGTTATGGCCGCTATGGCCGCCGCCTTTTTTTAATTTTGTTGTTCCTGGATTAAGATCCAACTCGTCGTGTACAACGAGTATTTCTTCGGCTTCAATATTGAAATAGTTGGCCAGCGCTTGAATGGCTTGGCCCGAACAGTTCATAAAGGTTTGAGGCTTTAAAAAACGTACTTTTGTATTGGCCAGCAAGGCTTCGCTTGTTTCGCCAAAAAATTTTGATTGTTTGTTGAAGCCGGTGCCCAGTTGGTGCGCCAATGCCTCAACAAACCAGAAGCCAGCATTGTGACGGTGTGCTTGATAGTCTTTGCCCGGGTTGCCCAGACCAACAATCAGCTTAATGGCCACAATGCTTTGATGTGTTTATTGAGTCAAAAAGACCAATCACATTAAGCTTCGCTGTCTCCATCTGCAGAAGCAGCGTCTTCGCCTTCGGCGTCTTCGCCTTCAGGAGCGATAGGTGCTTCTGAGAAGTCTTCTTCTTCTTCGGTGACAACTTTTGCCTCAGAAACAGAAACAACGGTTTGGTCGTGTGCCTCAACATCATCGTGCTGAAGGGCTGTAATAAGAACACCCTTAGGCAACACTAGGCCTGTAAGACTGATATGGTCGCCGATCGCTAAGCCGCTAATATCAACATCAATACCGTGAGGCATGTCTTTAGGTAGGCATGAAATTTCAACCGCAACAACAAACGGGTTTAAAAGGGCGCCAAGGCGTAACGCCTCATTTTCTTCTTCGCCAATAAAGTGAAGTGGCGATGTTGTGACAAGCGCATGCTTCGCGTCAACACGCAAAAAGTCAATATGACTGATGGTATTTTTCGAAGGGTGGCGTTGCAAGTCTTTAATAATAACCGACTCTTTATTTTTGCCAACAACTAGATCCAGTACCGAAGTAAAAGAATCTTCGTTTTCTAGTAAGTGGGTAATTTCATGAAAGTTAACAGTTACCATTGATGGGGCGTCTTTGCCACCATAAACAATACCTGGTACTTTTTCTTCTTTACGCAGGCGGCGGCTCGCACCTTTGCCCTGATCTTCACGCGCAATGGCGTTTACAGTAATACTCATTTTTGGTTCTCCATTAAATGCAAAAAACATCACAAACGTGATGTCGCTTTTATGCTGCTTTGCGACCAAGCAGACTGGGGGGTAATTTTACCCGAAAACGAAAGCCTTGCAAGGCAATTGCACTACCGGGATTTGAGCCAAAACAAAACACCGACTGCGCCACTCGCACCGGCGTAGAACCAAAGAGATTGGGTGATGAGAATGCCAGAGAGGATAATGAGAGTGCCAGCAATAATAACAGCACCTTGCTTAGCGGCGTTTTCTTTTAATTGTTTAACGATAATATCGGTTTGTTGTTTGGCAATTTTTTGTCCTTCTGCGCCCTTTTCCAGTTGTTTCAACGCCTTAATGGCAAGCATAGGCAGTTGTGGTAATTCTGCTAATAGTTCAGGCAGTTGCGCAGATATTTCTTTGATCGAGTTTTTAAAGCTGTATTTTTCTTTGACAAGGTTTTCCAGGAACGGTTTGGCGGTAGCCCAAAGGTCTAAATCAGGATAAAGCGTACGACCAAGGCCCTCAATGTTCAGTAGGGTTTTGTCTAAAAGCAACAACTGCGGTTGAATAGAAATATTAAACCGCCTGGCCTCTTTAAACAAACTTAAAAGCACCAGACCGAAGGATATCTCGCTAAGCGGCTTTTGAAAGATTGGCTCACATACACTACGAATGGCGTTTTCAAATTCTAAGATGTTGGTGCCTTCTGGAACCCAGCCTGACTCAAGATGCACTTGGGCGACGCGTTTGTAGTCTCGGTTAAAAAATGCCAAAAAGTTTTGCGCTAAGTAGTACTGGTCATCGTCACTAAGGCTGCCCATAATGCCAAAATCGATGCCTATGTATTGCTCACCCTCGCCAACAAAAATGTTGCCTGGGTGCATGTCTGCATGAAAAAAGTTGTGCTCAAATACTTGGGTGAAAAAGATGACAACACCGTTCTCTGCAAGCACTTTTAAATCAACATTGTTTTCTTTAAGGGTCTCGATTTTGCTAATAGGCGTGCCATAAATACGCTCAGTCACCAAAACATTTGTACGACATAAGTCCCAATACACTTTTGGCACATACAAGAGGCTCGACCCCTCGAAGTTCTTTCTGAGCAGGGAGGCGTTGGCAGCCTCTGTCATCATGTTCAGTTCATTGTAAATAATACCCTCAAATTCGGCCACCACTTCAACTGGGCATAGTCTTTTGCCGTCGGGATGTTTTTCTGCCAGTGCCGCAAAAGCGTAAAGCAGTCTGAGGTCGCGCTTTATTTTCTTTTTAATGTCAGGGCGAACAACCTTGATAATGATTTCTTCGCCGTCAAGGTTTACGGCGCTATGCACTTGTGCAATAGAGGCGGAAGCAAGCGGCACATCATCAAACGAAGAAAAAAGCTCTGTTACACAAGCCCCCAGTGCTTTTTCAATAATGGCTTTGGATTCTGATGCCGGAAATGGTGGACATTTATCTTGCAATTTGGCAAGCTCGTCACCAATATCATCCGGTAACAAGTCTCGACGGGTGGACAAAGTTTGGCCGAATTTAATAAAAATCGGCCCCAATTCTTCGAGTGCCCGACGGATTCGCTCACCTCTAGAGAGTTTGCTAGAAGGAAAGTAGTGCCACGGCGTCAGATATATCAACGGCTTAAAGCTTTTTAGTAAAGGCGTTGAGAGGATGAGGTTGTCAAGTCGGTAACGGACCAGCACCCGAGAAATTCGAATAAAGCGCAGCAAGCTTCTCATCTACTTTGCCCTGCCATTAAAAAAACGTGAGCGCGAGGGTGCAACCAATAAAGTTGAAAAGTCGTCTTTCAGTGTTTCAGCAATATCGACCAAGCTATAGCTGGGTCTTTTTTTGGCAAAACGAATTACCTTGCCTAATTGGTGCGCCACAATGTCGCCTGTGTATTGTGAGATGAGCTCTTCAACATCAATCGATGTTTCTGCAAGTAGGTCTGAAAGGGCTTGTGCAACCTTGATGTTGCCACTAATAACAACTTCGTCGTTGGCGAGCAAGTCTTTGAGCTCTGCGCTTTGAAATAGTGACAAAAAAGCCGATCGGTTAAGAGTGATATCAACATCTGGGGTTTGTTGTTGGGCCTCAAGCACATAAATACGTGAGTTAATACAAACGAAGTATAGGCTTAAACTAATCTCCGGTACATGCAGGGCGATATTGTGGCCTTCAAGTTTGCCCAGCTTTACCGCACCATTGGCGATTAATAAATTCAGGGTTTTTTCAAGGGCAAGGCGAAGCATTTTGGTCTAAGCCTTGACGGCCTTGTGAAGCGCAACAATGCCACCAGAAAGATTGTGGTATTCGCAGAAGGCAAAGCCAGCATCAAGCACCATTTGTTTCAGCGTCTCTTGGTCTGGGTGCTTACGAATGGATTCTGCCAGGTATTGGTAGCTCTCCTCGTCATTGGCGATGAGCCCGCCAAGCTTTGGCATCACACTGAAAGAATAAAAATCGTAGAATTTTTCTAAAAAAGCGTTATCAACTTTTGAAAACTCCAACACCAACAAGCAGCCACCTTTTTTTAATACGCGATGCATTTGCTTAAGTGCGGCGTCTTTATCGGTGACATTTCTTAGGCCAAAGGCAATACTGACACAGTCAAAAGTATTGTCCTCAAAGGGTAGGGATTCGGCATTAGCTTGTACAAACTTAATGTCCACTAGGCCGCGATCAATGAGGTTTTTCCTGCCCTCTTCAAGCATTGCTCCATTGATGTCCGATAAAATTACTTGACCTGTTGCGCCGACTTTCTCTCTAAACTTGATTGCTAAATCGCCCGTACCACCGGCAATATCCAGAACCTTGTCGCCCTTGCCGACATTGCTAAGGCCGACGGTGTATCGTTTCCATAGGCGATGAGCGCCCATAGAAAGCACGTCGTTCATTAAGTCGTAGTTACTCGCTACTGAGTCGAAGACGCCTTTAACCAAGCCTTGCTTGTCAGCGACGTCTACTTGTTGATAGCCAAAGTGCGTGGCTTTGTCCATAGCTAGCTTTTTGGGTAATCCCTAAAGTCGTGACCGGTATAGATTTGCGTTGGTCTAAAGATGCGGTTGTTTGATACTTGCTCATGCCAGTGAGCGGCCCAACCAGCAGAGCGCGACATAGCAAAAATTGGTGTAAAGTGCTGAGGGGTAAACTTAAACACTTCCGAATAAAGCACACCCGAATAGAAATCAACATTTGGATAAACGCCTTTATGGCTAAGCAGCTCTTCACAAACAGCTTCAACTTCTAACGCTGTTTCGAAGCGCTTGGATAGGGTGATGCCTGTTTTCGCAACGTAGTCTTTAATCATTTTTTCCAAAATGGTTGCTCTCGGATCTTTGGTTCTGTATTCACGGTGGCCCATGCCCCAAATCACCTGTTTGTTCTTAAGTCGGCCTTCAATCCAGTTTCTTGCGTTTTCTGGTGAGCCAATTTCGTCTAGCATTTTTAAAACGCGCTCATTCGCGCCGCCGTGTAGCGGGCCCGCCAGGGTTCCTACTGCAGCTGAAATAGAAGAGAATGGGTTGGCTAGGCTAGAGGCCGTTACCATTGTTGAGAAGGTTGATGCATTAATAGTATGCTCTGCATGGAGAATCAAGCACACATCAAAAAGCTTAATAAGATCAGCATCAGCCTGCTCGCCAAAGCACATGTACATAAAGTTTTCCGCGTAGTCTAGGTCAGTTGCTGGGGGAATTGGGTCATAACCACGAGAAATGCGTGTCCACATTGCCACCAGAGTGCTCATGCTTGAGACAATTTTTACCAAGGCATTTTGTGTGTAAGCAGAGTCTGGCTGGGTTGCACCTGCATCGGGGTAGAAGGTTGCCATTGCTGCAATAGCTGTTTGCAATACGTCCATAGGATGCCCGCCCGAAGGCAGCGACCAAAGAAGCGCTCGAATATTACGCTTTACTTCGTATTTTTTTTGCAGTAGGTCTTTAAATTCACTCAACTCTTTTGCATTTGGAAGTTCGCCGTTTTGAAGTAGCAGTGCAGTTTCTTCAAAAGAGGAGCGCTCACACAGATCTTGAATTGAGTAGCCTCGATAAGCTAAGATGCCGTTTGGACCATCAATAGATGAAATGGATGATTCAGTTGCCGGCACATTTGCCAGTCCCGGGATGTAATCGATCATGTCTACTCCTTTTAAATAGAAAACGAAGACCCGCAGCCGCAAGTCGTTTTGGCATTTGGATTGCTCACAACGAAGCGCGCGCCTTGCAAATCTTCTAAATAATTGACAGTTGAACCGACAAGATATTGGTAGCTCATTGGGTCAATAACCAACTGCACGCCTTGGTTGCTGACACCACTGTCGCCTTCTTTGATATTCTCATCAAAGGTAAAGCCGTAAGAAAATCCTGAGCAGCCGCCACCAGTGATGTACACTCGCAGTTTTAAGCTTGGATTTTTCTCTTCCTTGATAAGCTGGGCAACACGATTGGCGGCACTGTCGCTAAAAGTTATTTCAGCTTCATCAATAATTTCTGTAGTATTCATTTTACATTATGGTAATAAGCCAACTTGCAATAAGCCAGCGTTTTCTTCAATTTCAAACATTAAATTCATATTATGAATCGCCTGTCCGGCTGCGCCCTTAACTAAGTTGTCAATAACAGACATAATCACCAGCTTATTGCTGTGCTTCACGTACTGTATGCCAATCTGGCAATAGTTGGACGACTTAACTGAGCGTGTTTCGGGATAAACCCCTTCATCCAGTATTTTAACAAATTCTTCATTTGCATAGGCTTTTTCAAAATATGGCCTTACATCGACACTGGTGTCTAGCAGATCAACGTAGATGGTCGCTTCAATGCCACGAATCATAGGCAGTAAATGCGGAACAAACGTTAACCCTACGGGTTTGCCTGCCATTAACGACAGCTCTTGTTTTATTTCCGGTAAGTGGCGGTGCCCACTGACACCGTAAGCCTTGAATGATTCGGTTACTTCGCAGAACAAAGTTGCTTGGTTTGCAGCGCGACCAGCACCACTAGTGCCTGATTTGCAGTCAGCAATAATATTGGAACAATCAATAAGGTTGTTTTCTAATAATGGCTTTAACGCCAATAAAACGGCTGTTGGATAACAACCTGGGTTGGCAACCAGCCTTGCATCACTAACAGCCTCTCTATGAATCTCAGGCAGGCCGTAGACGGCCTCTGCAAGAAGCTCAGGTTGGGTGTGCTTCATGCCGTACCAGTCGGACCAATTTTCCGCATCATCGATACGGAAATCGGCGCTAAGATCGACTACTTTAATGCCTTGTTCGATAAACGCGCCGGCGCCCTCCATAGCAACGCCGTGAGGCGTGGCAAAGAAAATAATATCGCATTCGTTAAGAATGTCGTCTGTTGGTAGTGAAAAAACAAGATCTGAGACGCCAATTAAACTTGGGAACACCTCGCCTACTTTTTTACCATTGAGCCCTCTAGAGCTGATGGCAATGACCTCGGCTTCGGGGTGCGCGTGAAGCAGCCGTATTAGCTCAACACCGGTATAGCCCGAGCCACCAATAATGCCTGCTTTAATCGTCATTAATGAGACTCACCTAGCTTTTTCTCTAGGTAATGAATGTTCATGCCACCCTTACAGAAGACTTCATCTTGCATGATTTTTCTTTGCAGTGGGATGTTGGTCTTGATGCCGTCAATCACCATCTCATCCAGTGCGTTTCTCATTTTCATAATAGCTTCATCGCGAGAGTCGGCAAAAGTGATTAACTTGCCAATCATTGAGTCATAATGAGGCGGCACTCTGTAGCCGTTATAAATATGAGAGTCAACCCTTACACCGAGTCCACCAGGAGTGTGGTATTGGGTAATGGTGCCAGGCGAAGGCATAAAGTTGTTAGGGTCTTCGGCATTAATACGACACTCTATCGAATGGCCCTTGATTTGCACGTCTTTTTGTTCAATTGAAAGTTTATCGCCGCCTGCAATCAGTATTTGTTCACGGACGATGTCGACGCCGGTAATCATCTCGGTCACTGGGTGTTCGACCTGAATGCGGGTATTCATTTCGATAAAATAAAATTCGTCATTTTCGAATAAAAACTCAAAGGTGCCGGCGCCGCGGTAATTAATTACTTTACAAGCATCGGCGCAAACGCTGCCGATTTTGTTTCGCAATTTTTCGGAGATGCCAGGCGCAGGCGCCTCTTCAACAACTTTTTGATGGCGACGCTGCATTGAACAATCTCTCTCGCCCAAGTGAACGGTATTGCCATGTTGGTCTGCAAGCACTTGTATTTCAATGTGTCTAGGAGTGGTTAGGAATTTCTCCATATACACCTCACCATTACCAAAGAAGTTCAAGGCCTCTGCTTTTGTCAGCTCAATCGAGCTAATCAAGTCTTCTTCGCGTTCAACAACACGCATGCCGCGGCCACCGCCACCGCCAGAAGCTTTAATGATAATTGGAAGGCCAATTTTATGAGCCAGGCGGATGTTTTCTGCGTCGTCCTCACCAAGGGCGCCATCAGAGCCTGGCACACAAGGAACGCCAGACTTTTGCATCGCCTCAATAGCGGAAACCTTATCACCCATTACACGAATGTTCTCAGGTCTTGGGCCGATAAATATAAAGCCAGTTTCTTCAACTTGTTCAGCAAAATCTGCACTTTCAGATAGAAAGCCATAGCCAGGGTGAATGGCGTCTGCGTGTGTTACTTCAGCGGCGCTGAGAATGGCAGGAACATTCAAATAACTTTGAGCCGAAGGGTGTGGGCCGATACATACGGCTTCGTCAGCGAGGCGTACGTGCTTTAAGTATTTGTCTGCAGTGGAGTACACCGCCACTGTTTGGATGCCCAGCTCTTTACAGGCACGTAAAATCCTTAGCGCAATCTCGCCGCGATTGGCAATTAATACTTTCTTTATTGAACTCATTTGATTACGATAAGCGTTTGACCAAATTCGACGGCATCGCCGTCACTAACTAAAATTTCAACCACGGTGCCAGACTGGTCGGCCTCAATTTGGTTCATAATTTTCATCGCTTCAATGATGCAAATAGTGTCGCCTTGGCTAACGTGTTGACCTACGCTAACAAACGCTTTTGCACTTGGCGATGGGGCAGAATAGAACGTGCCCACCATTGGTGAGGTGATAGGATGGCCATCAATGACTGGCTCTAATGCTTCGGCAGCTGCAACTGGAGTTTCGGCTGGTGCGATTGGTGTGGCCATGGGCGCTGCCATCATTTGTGCTGGTACCATCATTTGTGGTGCGTCGCCAAAGCGAGAAATTCGAACCGACTCTTCGCCCTCTTTAATTTCGATTTCTGCCATGCCTGACTGTTCTAACAGTTCCATGAGTTTTTTTACTTTTCTAATATCCATTAGCTTACTTCCCCTTGTTTATTAAAGCTCAATATGTTCAGTTTGAATTTATATGTTTAATTGCTGCACTCAATGCAAACTCGTACCCTTGTGCACCCAGGCCCGAAATGACGCCTATGGCAACATCCGAAAAATAGGATTTTTTGCGGAAATCTTCCCTCTTATAAACGTTAGAGAGGTGGACTTCACAAAAAGGTATGTCAACCGCCAATAGTGCATCTCTTAAAGCAATCGAGGTGTGCGTGAAAGCAGCAGGATTGATAATGATGTAGCGAGTTTGATCCTTGTGTGCTTGATGAATTCTTTCAATGAGACCAACTTCGCCATTGTCTTGATGGTGATCGAAGCTCAGACCAGCATTAGTACATTGCTTTGCAAGCCTTCCGACGATATCTTCCAACGTGTCAGCACCGTAATGAGCGGGCTCTCTCATGCCTAATAAATTTAGGTTTGGACCGTTGAGCAAGAGGATGTCAGACATGAAGTTATCCTTCATCAAATAAAATGAATTTTAACATCTATTTAGCCAAATTTAGCGTGCATTTCCAGAATTTTCAGAGCAAATAGCCGCATAAACTTAAATGCTATTGAGGCGTTCTAGGAAGTTTTTTGCGCTGATTTCGCCAATGATTCTTTGTGATCTGGCTTCTTTGCCGTTTTTAAAGAAGAGGATGGCTGGAGGTCCGGCAATATCAAACCTTGCAAGCAAAGATTGATTGGATTCGGTATTATCCGTGACGTCTGCCGTTAAGGCAAGGGCATTGTTTAAATTTTTAATGACTTCGCGATCGGAAAAAACTTTTCTTTCTAGTGTTTTGCATGAAACGCACCAGTCTGCATAAAACTTAAGCACAATGAGATTGTCGCTATCTTGGGTGTTGGCAATCAAGCGCTCTAACTGCTCCTCGGATTGTAACAACTCAAACTCAACGCTTTGCACGGTTTGGTTGTTGGCGTTATAGTCCCAATCTGCTAGAGGCTGATACATGTCACCACCGCCTCGGGCAACAAGTAGCCACAGCAGAATGCCGTAACCCAAGACAATTAAGTTTAGGGCTTTAAAGATGCGCCGCCATGAGCTGCTTTGCTTGTCTAGTGGAGTGATAGCACCTAATGCGATTGGCGCTATTGTTAATAAGCCTGCCCAAAGCGCAAGTGAGATAAACGGCGAAATGATTCGATCAAGAAGGTAAAGCGCAACGGCTAACATCAGCACACCAAACACGTGTTTGACGGTTTCCATCCAGGGCCCGGATTTAGGCAGGGCGTTAATGCCCCAGCCGCAAATAATAATGAGGGGTACGCCCATACCTAGCCCCATCGCAAATAAGCCGATCGCACCCTTTATGACACTACCAGTGTCAATGACATAGATTAGCGCTGTAGCGAGGAATGGGGTTACACAAGGACCGATGATGAGGGCAGAGAGAAAGCCCATAATAGCGACACCAATAAAGCTACCACCGTTTTGTTTGTTGCTGATTTGAGTGATTCTGCTTTGCAGTTTTTTAGGCAGTTGAATGTCGTAATAGCCAAACATTGAAAAAGCCAAAAAGATGAAGATAAGACCAAAAAGCACAAGAATCCACGGCGCTTGCAATATTGCCTGAATGTTAACGCCGGCGCCAAAACGCACCGCAGTATAGCCAATTAGGCCATAAGCAATTGACATCGACAGCACAAAAACAAACGACATTAAAACAGCCTTCAGGGTGCTAGGTGAGTCTTTTTGGCCAACAATGATGCCCGAAAGGATCGGTACCATCGGATAAATACAGGGTGTATACGACAGCGCAAGTCCGGCAAGAAAAGCGCCGATAAACAGCGCTAAACCGCCCTTTTGGAACAGCTCTTGAGCCGTTAGCTCCTCGCTATTCATTTGCTCAAAGGCGGCAGGTAAGGCGCCTGTTGTCGCTTCTATGTCACCAGTTGGGGCATCAGAGGCATTGTTTGTTTCGCTGTCCGGCAGACTGATAGTGTAATTGGCTTGTTGTGGTGGGTAGCAAACCCCGCCTTTCCAGCAGCCTTGATATTCTACGCTCAGTGTTACTTTGCCGCTGCTGATGTCAGCAAGGGAAAGCAAAACTTCAATTGGCCGATCATAGATACTAACTTGACCAAAAAACTCATCGTTTTTTAAGGTTGCATCTGGATAGACGATATTGGCAATACTGGCGCCTTCAACACTAATCGATATTTTGTCTTTGTAGAGATAGTAATCTTTATGGACCAGCCATCTGACGTTGAGCGTTTGCGCATCAATTGCAATAACGTCTAGGTTAAAGGCTTCATCCGTAGGCAGCGGACCACCCGCTTGCAACAAGTTGACTTGTGGCGACGACTCAGCAGTTGCGCTAGAGTCGAGTCCAGGGGTTTCAGATACAATTTGTGCCCGTTCGTTAACAGGAGCAGAAAGGGTGATATTTTTTGTAATCGGTGGATAGCAAATACCGAGATCGGCACAGCCATCAAACACAACAGAAAATACCAAGTCAGACGTGTTCTCGCTAGATATTGGCAGCACGACGCTTTGTTCGCCACGGTAGATATTGATATTGCCCAAGAAGGCGTCAATCGTAGGGGTAGCCTGTGGAAATATGGCGTCACCAAGCTGGTTTGGGTTTGCGGTAGAAACTTCAATGCTTTCTTTGACGACAAAATACCCAGAAGCAATCGACCAAGTTAGCTCAACCTTGTCCTCAACTATTTGGGCGTTGAGTTGAAATGCCTCACTTGCGGGTAATAAAGAAGCGTTGGCCTGTGAAAAAGGCCCCAAAAGTAGCAGTAATAAAAACGACAGAAGACGTTTCATGTGAGTTCCTTAATCATGATTCCGCTAATTATATCAACTGCCCCAGCTGTGTAATGAAGATTTCATGAAGATTTGATAACAGCTTGTACTTCTGAACTACAATATTATTGCACTGCGAAGCGCATGTTTTGTTATATATAATTCGTCCCATGGTCTAGACCTGTCTTCATATTTCTGTGTAAGGTTGAGTTAAATTATGACGTCTTCAAATCTTAGTTCACGCCTTGCCCCATGGCTGTTTGTTTGGATTTGGAGTACTGGCTATTTAGCGGCAAAATATGGCCTGCCCTACGCCGAACCTTTTACTCTTTTGGCTTACCGCTTCGCACTGACACTTTTATTTTTAGCGCCTATTGTTTTTGTACTGAAGCGACCATGGCCGAGATCACGGCGCGCAATCCTGCATCTATCAGTGGTGGGGCTGCTGATACACGGAATTTATCTAGGTGGAATTTTCCAAGCAATAAAGTGGGGCATGCCTGCAGGTTTAAGTGCAATGATCATTGGCCTGCAGCCTCTGGGCATGGCAATGGTTGCAAGTATCATGCTCAATGAAGCGGTAAGCAAAAGACAATGGCTGGGTTTAGGCCTTGGTCTTCTGGGTCTATATTTTGTGTTGTTTGAGCGTTTTAATTTTAGCGGTGCAACAGTTTTGCTAGGCTTTCCTATTTGGGCGCTCGTGATAATGGTTGTATCGCTCTTGAGTATCTCCTTGGGAGTGATTTACCAGAAGCGCTATTGCAGCGACATGGACATCATAAGCGGCACTTTGATACAATACTCTAGCGCCTTTTTATTTACTGTGGCAGTTGTCAGTGTCTTTGAAGCTGGGGTTGTTGAGTGGACATTGCCATTTGTTGCAACACTTGCTTGGCAGGTGTTGGGGTTGTCTATTGGGGCCATCCTATTGTTGATGGCAATGATTCGCAAAGACGCCTCAGTTCAAGTGGCTAGCTATTTTTACCTCGTTGCGCCGCTTGTTGCTTTGCAGGCTTGGTATTTGTTCGATGAGACGCTGGGTTTTGCGTCGGCTATCGGTGTCGTGTTGATTGCTTTTGGCGTAAGCTTTGCAAGGCCTTCAAAAGATCAACAGTCAGGTAATAATAATCTCTAAAACAGCGATAAATCAAGCTTACGTTTAGAGTTCTCCGGCTTCTTCAAGAACACTGCGCGCAATTCGAAAACATTCGACACCTTGTGGCACACCGCAATAGATGGCAATGGTATGAATAATGGCTCGCAACTCTTCTTTGCTGACGCCATTTGTCAGCGCACCTTTACAATGTAGCTCCCACTCGTGCATTTTGCCAAGTGCAGCAATCATTGTAAGGTTCATCATTGATCGAGTTTTTTCATCAATAGAGTCGTCACCCCAGCCAAAACCCCAGCACCACTCAGTCATTTGTTCTTGAAAAGGGCGATTAAAATCATCGGCAGCCGCCAAGTTTTTATTGACGTAGTCTTCGCCTAATGTTGCTCTGCGCTTTTCCAGTCCTAATTCAAATAGTTTTTTGTCCATTTGTTCTCCTCATTGGTTTTGGTTAATTTATCGCACAACAAAGGGGTTTGCCATTGGCTCGGTTGAGGTGTTTATCCATGTTGTCTTGGTGCGTGTGTATTCGTGTATTGCATCAATCCCGGCCTCACGGCTGCCACCACTATTTTTAAAGCCGCCAAACGGCGCAATGGGTGAAATGACTCGGTAGGTGTTAACCCAGACAATTCCAGATCGAATTTTTTGTGATACACGGTGTGCCCGTGCTAAGTTTTGGGTGAAGATGCCAGCACCCAGTCCGAACTCTGAATCGTTAGCCATGGTAATAGCCTCCTCTTCCGTTTCAAATGGAATAACGCTGATTACTGGTGCGAAAAACTCGGTACGCGTACATTCAATAGACTGGTCTGGACAGTCAAGTAATGTAGGCTCGAAATAGTTGCCCTGCTGCATATGTTCGGGTTTTTTTCCGCCGAAAACCAGCTTGGCGCCTTGTTTGACAGACTCAGTAATTACATTGTACGCACGCTCTACTTGGTGTGCTGTGGCTAGTGGCCCAACCTGTGTTTTGCTGTCTAGTGGGTCGCCGATAATAATCGTTTTTGCGCGTTCAGAAACCCGAGCAACAACTTCAGCATGAATGGTTTTCTGAATAAAAACACGAGAACCAGCAACACAGCTTTGACCCGAGGCGCCGAAGTTGCCGGCAATAATGCCATTAACAGCACCTTCGATATCACAATCATCAAATATAAGCATCGGTGACTTGCCGCCAAGCTCAAGGCTGACATGGGCAAAATTCTCAGCTGTATTGCGAATAATGTGTTTTGCTACTTCGCAACCACCGGTAAAGGCAACTTTATCAACCATTGGGTGGGAGGTAATCACACGTCCACAAGGTTCGCCAAAGCCAGTAATAATATTAACAACACCCGGTGGAAAGCCGGCCTTATCAACGAGCTCGGCTAACTTAAATAGCGCAGCAGGGGCTTGTTCAGATGCTTTAACAACGACTGTATTGCCAGCGGCAAGTGCTGGAGCGATCTTCGTTGCCGATAAAAATAGTTGTGCGTTCCACGGTACAATTGCAACAACAACCCCAATGGGCTCTCTTGTGGTGAAAACACACATATCGGGCTTGTCTATCGGCAAAACTTCGCCTTGAATCTTGTCCGCAAGTCCCGCGTAGTAATAGTAGTAGTCAGCAACATAGCTCGATTGAGTTTTGGTCTCAATCGCCAATTTTCCCGAATCTGTTGTTTCCAGCTCGCCCAGTGTGGACGCATTTTTGGCGATTAAATCGCCCAGTTTGTGCAACAACTTACCACGCTCGGTAGCGCTATAGTCTGCCCAAGGGCCGTTAAATAAGGCCTCATGGGCGGATTCAATAGCGTAGTTTGACTCCTGCTCAGTTGCCGCCGGAAAGGTTGCCCATGGCTTACCATTGGCAGGGTTTGTGCTTTCAAAATGCTCGCATCCGTCTGAAAATTTGCCGTTGATATAATGTTTAAAGTGTTGCATATTTTCTCTCAATAATTAGCTAGTTAAATTCAGGCATAACTTTTTCAATGAAGAGTTTTAATGAACGCTTTTTCTTAGCAAAGCTCATTGAGCTGTCAATCCAATAACTGTACTCATCATAACCGAGTGCCTCGCAATCTTTGACGCGACGCACAACCTCTTCTGGCGTTCCAATAATACTATTTTTGCGCATATTATCTGGCGAGTACATCTCAATTTTTGCCATCTCTTCTTCGCTCAACGGTTTTATTAGGCCTTGGTCAATCGGTCGTTCATTCTTAAACCAAGCGCCGAAGTAACAATAAAAGCGAGAAATATCTTTGGCACCTTGTGCGATCTCTTCTTCGCTTTCGCCGACAAAGGTATGGCGAAGCAGCATAATTTTTGGTCTCGGTTTGTTGCTGTAGGTTTCGCAAGCTTGATTGAAGCGTGCCATCAACGAGATCACTTCTTCGTCACCGAGCCATAGCGGCGTTACTTGAACATTGCAATCGTTTTCCAGGGCAAAGTCATGAGAGCTTTGATCTCTTGCAGCAATCCAAATTGGCGGGCCTTTGTCTTGAAAAGGTTTAGGCGAGCTTGTTGTTTTTGGGAAAGACCACTTATCGCCATCATGTGCATAATTGCCTTGCCAAAGCTTTTGCACCGCTGGCACCATTTCACGCAGGGCGCCACTAGCGCCATAAGCATCAATGCCGCAACCAACGCGTTCGTACTCAAACGAATAAGCGCCTCTGGCAATGCCAAGCTGCAAACGACCTTGGGTGATGAGATCAGCCATAGCAGCCTCACCCGCCAGTTTGATGGGGTGCCAAAAGGGCGCAACAATCGTCGCCGTACCTAATTTGATGTTTTTTGTGCGATGCGACAGATCGACCAAATTAGTAAACGGGTTAGGGGCAATGGTAAAGTTCATGCCGTGGTGTTCGCCCGTCCAAATAGTACTAAAGCCCCCTTTTTCAGCAATCAGGCAGAGCTCAATATATTCCTCGTAAAGCTGTTTTTGGCACTCGTCCTTGTCAATGCGCTCCATGTGAGCAAAAAATGAAAAATCCATTACAATCCCCTATTAATAAACACTTGGTTTGGTGACCGCTTCAACCTTGCCACCACTTTCTTTGCCGACATAAATACCAAATGCATTGAGCGCCCTCTCTGCTATGTATCTTTTCAACATTGTGCGATTCCATTCGTCACGGATGCGCTCAAACGGCACTTCGTCAAAGGCGTAGAACTTTCCCTGTGACGTCTTTGTTGTGTTTTCAACTTGCGCACGATAGTAAATCAAGCTGCTTTTGTCGTCATCGCTCTCAAATACCGAAAATAGATAGTGCTCGGATGCATCAATGCCAACTGAGTGCAGTTTGCCGAGCAAGCTTTCACTATCATTAAGTGAGCCAAGACTGCTGGCTGTAGGAAAATATAAATAGCCATCGGCTTTCTCGTTGAGGTAAATTTGACTGCGGCATTCAATGAGCGCACCAACCAAAACCTTGGTGCTGTCGTCTTCCATTGCGCGAAGCATTTTCTGCTCAAGCGCGAGATTGACATAATTGCCTCGTAAAAACACCAGAGGAGTGATAATAGTGCTGTCAAACTCTACAACCCTACCCAAAAGAATGTAATGGTCGCCGGCATCGAAGCAGTTGTCTTTTGTGCAATCAAACCAAGCAACCGTGCCGGTGATGATGGGGCAGCCTGTGGTTTTTGATGTCCAGTTCACATCGATAAATCTGTCGTCGACGGGGCTGGCAAAAGTAGTTGATATTTGCTGCTGTTTTTCAGAGAGAATATTGACGGCAAAATGCGCGCTTTCTGTAAATGCCTCAAGGTTAAACGAGGCTTTATCAATACAAATAAGAATCAGTCTTGGGTCTAGCGAAACCGAGCTAAATGAGTTGGCGGTAAAGCCGATGGGCTGACCATCGGTGTCAATGGTGGTGACTACGGTGACACCGGTTGGAAAGGCGCCCAGGGCGTGCCGAAACTTTCTGGCTTCTTCGCTAATCATGTTTTTGCAACGTTTTAGTTAGAAAGGTCTCGATGAGGGCGTTGGTTTTTTTTGGCGAAATATAGGCCAGCATATGTGCCTCACCAGCCATTGAGAAAAATTCACCATTGGGTGTTAGTTCTGCCATTTGCTTTGACATGGTCGGGGTTGAATTTGGGTCGTCATCACCTGTTAAGTATAAAACAGGCATGGTTAAGAGCGAGAGTTTATTAACAAACACTTTGTCGGAAAGCGCAAATAAACGATAAGCGTGGCCGTAGCCATGGGTCGAAACAATTGCTAACCACTGTTTAATTTTTGCTATTTTTTTTAATTCCTTAGCGCTATTTTTGCCCGCAAACCAGCGCTTTAGAGTTTGATCGGTATCACCAATTTCGCTAGATTTAATGACTTGCTTGGCCCTCTGTAAAACACGATCTTGCTCTTTTTGGGTTCTGTTATAAACAATATTAATGGCCACTAGATTGAGCACTTTATCAGGATACTTCAGTGCAAAGGCAACAGCAATCAGTGCGCCCATTGAGTGACCTGCTAAGGAAAAAGACGACAGGCCAAGATGTTCAACGAGACGGTTTAGCTGCTCTACGTAGTCATTTAATGTTGGGTTATCACTAGGCATAGGGCTCTTACCATGACCTAGAAAGTCGTATGTGACAATTTGATAAGAGTCATTGAAGTGCTCTAATTGAGATTTCCACACGTCGGCGTTCATGCCAACACCATGGATAAAAACAAGTGTCGGTAAAGACACGCCCACCAAGGTATATGCCGTGCCATCGGCGGCAAAATTTCGAAGGGGTAAAGCTTGGTCGACGCTCAAGTCAATCATTGTAATCCTTACAACGCATTTAAGTTTATCAATGGCACACACCGTTTTCACTCACTGCCTGCCGACTTGAGGTTGATAAATATAACGCATCGTTCTGCGCCTGTCAAGCGATTGTCTATGCGATTATAAAACATACTATAATTTGGATTTATTTAATATAAATGTTATTTAATTTGGTAATATCGCAATAAATTAGTATAATATTTCGCAAATAACCACTTAAAAGTATTTAGTTGGATATGCAACTCGATAAAATAGATAAACAAATTCTTGAAGCACTACAAGATGATGGTCGCCTTACAAATCGTGACTTAGCAATTATGATCAACTTGTCGCCACCAACAACCTTAGAGCGGGTTAAAAAACTGGAAAGTAAAGGCTTTATTAAAAAATTTGTTGCCATTGTGGATCCTGTTAAGGTGAATGCAAGCTGTTTCATTTATGTCGAGGTGACGCTTGCGCGACACGGCAAAGAAGCACTTCACCGCTTTACCGAAGAGATCACTCGCTTAGATGAGGTTCTTGAGTGCCACCGTATCACTGGCGGTGCAGATTTTTTGTTAAAAGTTGTTACTCAAGATATCAGCGCGTATGAAGATTTTCTTATTCATAAGCTAACAGACCTCAAAGATATTCACCATTTAAAAACCTTGGTGGTTTTATCTACCTTAAAACAAGAAACCAAAATTCCTGTAAACAATATTTGACAACAGGGCAAGCAAAGCAATAGTCATAGACTGTACAGTGAAAATCTTTTTGAGGGCAAGTGGTGCGTATGCAATTAGGGTCGCTGGGTAGCAAGGAAAGGCCGGCACCCCAGCACATCAACTTTTCGTTTTAGATCAAACCCTTAACTCAAATAACGGTTTCATTATGTGAATGAAACCTGACTTTTTGATTACTACACATTCATGGGTTTATAAGAGAACCCCCCTAGCCATCTCATTTTTATAGATACGATCTCCTCCTGCCAAGGGTTTCAGCTTGGGCTTAGGTATTATTGCTGTGGTTTGATGCGGCTTTATCAAAGCAACTAAGTAGCGCGGCATTCGCTTATCTATTAGTATTGAGGATGAAAAAGAAGCAGCTGTTTGCCACTCGAGACGCTATCTATAAAGTCGAAAATCTAAACTCCCAAGCCTTGCTTGGGAGTAATTAATCCTCAGAACTGCCAATCAAATTTACAAAATTTATGTCTCAAATTAAATACAGCACAAGGGTTAATTGACTGATAATAGTCATTACAGATTGATGCATTAGTATAGGTTGTTTCTACCTTGATAGCCCTCCATAATCTTCATGAATATGAGTAAATATATGAAGTATCAGCTTGTATTAACAGTGCTCAATAAGTCTGAGTATTCAGCTACACCTCTACCTTTAACACAATCCAATTGGCCAAGCAGTGGGCCACGAGTTATTAATACTTTAGTGCTATCAGGAATTAAATCCAATTTTTGTTTTAATCGATTGACCTTGTGAAAACTAAAAGCCCACAATAGATTATTGGGTGTCTGTGTAGCATGCTGAAAGATGAAAAACTGAAATTTTTATGAATTAAATACACTTCTGCTTTAGCTCATTACGGACACGGTCGTCTAGGACTAGAATGGCAAGGGTAATGACATTGGCTTGCTACAAGTATCTGCTAAAGTTGGCGTATGCCGACACTTTTTGCCTTTCATGCGATTTTGTCATTACAGCCCTCATCTATTATCTATGTTTTGTTAACAATAGATGCTATTAATAATTAATTTAAAGGAAATATTGATAATAATTGTATAAATTGTTGACAATGTATATAATTCGAGCGTATTATTTGAAACGTGCTGTTTTCTCGTTGTATTAATAATTTAAAAAAATAGCACAACTTTTAATTATAAACTGGCATCTTAAATGAGCGACAAAACACTCAATACTTTTCCAAGATTACTTGCGAGTCATGCAAAATTGCGCCCTGATCATGTCGCCATTCGTGAAAAAGAACTTGGTATAT
>JBBWVS010000123.1:0-3758 GCA_050256335.1 Gammaproteobacteria bacterium
ATTCATAACAGTGCCGGTTACCTCTCTGCCCAAGATGCTCAGTGTTATTTTATCGTTAACATCAACATTAAGATCCTCTGCGATATGAGAGTCCATCGACACCAGCATTTGCTCGGCGTTGCCAGGCGACCACCACTCGCCTTTAACAATGGGATTGTCCTCGGGCGGAAACTCCGACCAAGAAATGCGCCTATCGCCCTCAATTGCCCAATGGGAGCGATTATCACGCGAGACGCGCTTCTCAATGGATTGCCCATTGATCGAGACAAACGTCGCGCTTACCATCGGGTTAAACTCCATTACCGCGCCAGCATCTAGATTTTTTATAAACGCTTCTAGTGGTTCTTTCTCGTTCTTGTTGACACTGACGAAGAAAATATCGGGCGCCATCGAAGGCATACTGTCAACAACTTCTCTTTTTAAATTATCGGCAACAAAGCTCAAGATCAAAAGCAATGTCAAGCCGATGCCCAATGAGATGGTAATAATCGGCGCTAAAGATTTTTTGCCAGCAATGTTTCGATAGGCGATTTTATAGGTATTACTTGAAAAATCGGGCAGTCGCCTTAAAACAAATATGAGGAATTTCGCCACACTGTAAAAAATGGCAATGCTGACGAAAAATGCCAAAAAGTAGTACAGCGTTAACAACTGCGCTCTCGTTTGCAAGACAAAATAAGCCACCAAGATGGTGGTTAAAATCAATAGGTAGAGGATATTTTTCGCTGAGAAGTGCAAATTGACACTCTGAAAAGTATTACGGAATAAGGACGCAGCCTTAATGGATGGGATGGAATACAAAGAAGGAATGGAGAAGATAAGCACCACCAACAAACCAATAAAAGCGACATTGGCATAATCCAACAGACTGAAACTCGGTTGCAGCGAAATACCAAAAGACTCAGGTATGACAGCGTTTGCCGCCAATGGACTTAACACCCCCACCGCATAAGCCAAAATGGAGGAGACAAACAACACCATCAATATTTCATAGAAATAGATGAGTTGAATCGTTTTTGCAGAAAAGCCCAGTGATTTCTTAATGGCAATGCTGGTGTTCCTCTGATTAATGAAAGACAGCAACGTATTGCTAATACCAATACCGGCAATAATCATCGCACTGACAGACACCAGATTGAGAAAATTGGAAAAATTATCGATAATACGCCGTAGACTTTGCGCGCTGTCCTGCGGCAACTTCATGCGGATGCTTTTATCACCCTCTAGTAACGATTGCACTGTTTCAATCTTGTGTTGATAGTCGCCAGATTTAGCAATTTTCAGCCGAGTGTCGTGGTGCAGAAAACTGCTGGCCGTTCTTAGATCAAACTTGGCAAACTCGCGCTTACTAATAATAGCAAACTCACCAAAAGCGGCACTGTTGGTCAAATCGGGTACCGAGATAATCACCCCGCCAACAATAAAAATGGTGCTCATGATCTTCAGCTCGTCGCCAACCTTAAGCTGCAATTGGTTTTGAATGTTTTCGTTTATCAGTACAGTTGGTGCTTTCGCATCAACAAGTAACTGTGCCCACGCACCTACTGGCTCGGTTTGTACTTCACCGTACAGCGGATAATGCGCATCAATCGACCTTAGATCGGTAAAAATAGCACCGCCACTTGGTTTTGACAACATGGTAAAAAAATTAACCGTTTGACTAACCTCGCCTAGCTTTGCAAGCTGTAGCAGATGCTCGTCTGAAAGTGGCTTGATGCCACTATTGATTTGCACATCACCACCCAACAGCTCTTTTGAGTTGGCCTGTATTTCGTCATTAAGCGATTGTTTAATGGAAAAAGTTAGGGACAAAAGCAACAGACTGATAAACAAAGTCAGGGCAATAATCCACAATTTTTTATAACTGCGGCGTATATCTCTAACAGCGTAGCGATGTATAAAAAGCCCTTGCTGATAATTAAACAATAGCGCCGTCCTTAAGCTCAATAATGCGATCGCACTGCTGTGCAAGATCATTATCGTGTGTCACTAGCACAAGGGCTGTTTTCTGCGCTCTGGTGTAATCAAACAGCAGTTGCATCATGTTCTTGGAAGTGGCTTCGTCCAAATTCCCCGTCGGCTCATCGGCCAAAATAATAGCGGGCTTGTTGATTAAAGCCCTGGCGATAGCCACGCGCTGCTGCTCGCCACCCGAAAGTTCGCTGGGTAAATGATGAATACGATGCGCCAAACCAAACTCGGTTAATAGGGCGATCGCTTCTTCGTCCTTATTGTATTTCTGGTTAGCCTCCAAAGACAACAGCACATTCTCTAGAGCGGTAAGATTTGGGATTAGATAAAACGACTGAAAGACAATACCCACATGTTGTCGTCTAACCGCTGAAAGTGCGTTTTCATTGAGGTTTGTAATGTCCTCATTGTTGATTTTAATAGCGCCTGAAGATGTTTTTTCTAGACCGGCAGCAAGCATGATGATTGAGGTTTTACCCGAACCACTTGGCCCAACAATGGAAACAATTTCGTCTGTATTTATCGAAAAACTGACTTTTTTTAACACTTCAACACGGTTGTCACTCGTGCCGTAGCTCAGTGAAACATCACTAAATTGTATGGCTGACTTATTCATTAGTTTGCGCATATTATCATATAATGATTCATTATGAATTACTCATTTAATAAAACCTTTACAAACCTATTTTTTGTACTTATATTTGTGTTTTCGAGCACAAGCGTTGCTGAACAAAGCGTTAAGATTGTGTTATTTGGTGACAGCTTAATGGCAGGCTACGGATTGACCCAAAGTGAAAATTTAGCTTCAACCCTTGGTAGAAAATTTTCAGAAGATGAAATAACGGTTAAGCTAATTAATGCCAGTGTCTCTGGCAACACTTCTAGCAACGGATTGGCTCGGCTGGATTGGTCGCTTGGTGATAGTCCTGACGTGGTGGTATTGTGCCTCGGCGCCAATGACATGCTGCGCGGCATTGATCCCGTACTCACCAAAGAAAACCTCAATGCGATGATTGTTAAAATCAAAGAAAATGGCGCTACGGTGGTATTTGCAGGGATGCTCTCACCCGACAGTATGGGCGAAGACTATCAAAGCCAATTTGATCGACTGTACGTTGATCTTGCTGAGCAACACGATTTGATTTTTATGCCTTTCTTGCTAAAAGATGTTGCGCTTGAGGCGCAGTATTTACTACGCGACTTTAAACACCCCAACGCATTGGGAGTCAAAGTTATTGCTGACAATCTATACCCTTATCTTATAACGAGTTTAAAGAGGTTTTAAAATTTACTGTTGACAGTGGGGGGAAGGGCTTATACTGTTCATTACGAACCATAATAAATCTTAACCACGAAAGGAGTTTAATGATGAATGTAATGATGCATGTAAAAATAAATAATGGTACTTTTGCAGACTACAGCGAGTATGTGTCTAGCGTGTCTGATGCAATGAGTGCGTTTTGTAGAGATACAGTCCTAACAAAGGTAGATGAACACACAGCTATTGCAACGACCGAGCTTTTTGACCCTGAAGAAATGAAGGCAATGTTATCGTCAGATGTTGCTAAAGGGTACGCTGAAAAACTTGGCCTGGAACGCACTATATACAATCTCCAGCCATTTCAATAAAAAAATCTGCTGTTGACAGCAGGGGGATGGCTTATAGTGTTCATTCTGTCAGAATAAATTTTAACCACGAAAGGAATCTAATGATGAATGTAATGCAGTATGTAAAAATAAATAATGCTACTTTTGAAGACTACAGCGAGCAGGTGTCTATCCGGTCT
>JBBWVS010000124.1:0-2683 GCA_050256335.1 Gammaproteobacteria bacterium
CGCCTTGCGTGCACTGCAATGGTACAATCAAAAAAATCACCCAAAACCAACGCAGCACTTATTACTGCTCACAATGTCAAAAATAGATAACCCAAAAGCCTTATTTGAGAGCACTTGCTCCACCAATTCTGAATCTTTTTCTTTGCAAAATCTAGGCGACAAAATGGCGCCAGAATTTACTGAAAACTGCATTATATATATTGACCCCGGCATGAGGATTCATGATCAGGCCTACGCCATCATTGATTATCAAGGCGAGCTTTACTTTCGTCAGTTTATCAATGTTGATAATAAGCCATTAATGCGTTGCTTAAATAGCGCCTATGAAGATATCGAGCTGATCGATGATTATAACGTTAAGGGCTGCGTAGTACAACAGAAACAGCGCAAACAAAAAGTACTGCACTATTATCATTTAGATGAAGTGAGCAAAGATATGGTTTTTAGCGAAAAAGGCAGAGCGAAAAAATAGAGTCAGGGCCACAACTGCCAAGATCGTTACAAAATTGATTTTGGGATGGGGGCTTGGGGAAGGTCAAAAATTTCTAAGCTTTATAAGTCGTTAATATTAACACCCTTTCCCAACTTAAAAAAGTGTTTAGAGTTGCTGAAAAATAGTGACACACACTATTTTTCAGCAGTCTCCATCCAAATCAAGTGCGCCATTCGTCCAGATCTTTCTCCATCACGTCGATAGGAAAAATACCGATTTTTCTCTGAATAAGTACAATGATTACCGCCTGTAATTGACTCGACACCTTGAGCCGCAAGCAAGGTTCGAGCAGCAGCATATAAATCAAACCTATATTTATTATTATGGCGAATAAAAGCACTTTCAAAATCTGCATTACTATCAACAAAGGCCTCTTGCACCTCGGCGCCTACTTCAAAGGCGTTTTGAGAAATCCCAGCGCCTAAATGCGCCAATATTTCACCCTTATTTGCATCCAGCGCTTTAATGGTGGATTCAATCACTCCGCCAAGCAAACCCCTCCACCCTGCATGCACAACACCAACAGCTTGGCCATCTTTCTTGCATAAAAATACAGGCAAGCAGTCGGCTGTCAACACACCACAAACCACACCAGGCGTTTGACTCATACTGGCGTCTGCCTTTAGTAAATAAGGCAAATCAACATTAACACAAACATTGGAATGGCACTGATCAAGCCATTTTGGCTCAGCAGGTAGATTGTAATGATTGACTAGTAATTGACGGTTTGCCAGAACAACATTTGGCTCATCGCCAACATGATTGGCAAGATTAAAATTTTTATAGTTATCGTTACTTACGCCATTTTCAATAAATCTTAGCGTGCTTAGAAATTTAACGTTTGTCGGGAACATCACTCAATACGCAATTACACAGCGTCAAACTCACTCAATACGGCGAGTAAAGCGACCATATCGTCGGGCAGAGGCGCCTTCCAGGACATGGCTTCACCACTGATAGGATGGACAATCGTCAATTTTTTAGCATGTAACGCTTGGCGTTTAAAACCTTTCAAGGCGTCCTTTAATGCTGCATGTGCTTTTTTTGGAAATCGTATTTTCCCACCATACATCGGATCACCAATCAATGGGTAGCCTATGTGGGATAAGTGCACGCGTATTTGATGTGTTCTGCCTGTCTCTAAGATAGCTTTGACGTGAGTGTGGTGAGCAAATCTATCTATTACTCGGTAATGCGTCAGCGCGTCTTTGCCAGATTCGGTAACCGCTTGTTTAATTCGATCTCTACTGTCACGGCCAATCGGTTCGTCAACCGAGCCGCCAGAAATCATATGACCATAAACGATTGCTGAATATTCACGAGACACAGTATGCGTTTGCAGCTGCTCGACTAGGTTTTTTTGGGCTTTTTCACTGCGAGCCACCACCATCAACCCTGAGGTATTTTTATCCAAACGGTGAACAATACCCGCCCTATCTAATTTAAATAATCCTGAATCATAGGCAAGTAAGCCGTTAGCTAATGTGCCTTTCCAGTTACCAGCACCAGGATGAGTGACTAGACCAACAGGCTTGTTGATGATGATGATATCGTCATCTGCAAACACCACTTCAAGCGGAATATCCTCAGCAATCCAACGAATATTCTCACTCTGTTTAAGGGTTACTTCAACAATCTCATTACCTTTTGATTTTTCTTTTGGCTTAAATGTTTGCTGATTAATCACTACGTCACCAGATTTTATCCAAGTGCTGATTTTCGAACGAGAATATTCTGGTAGCATTCGAGCAATAGCAGCGTCAATGCGCTCACCAGTCATGCGTTCGGGTATTATAATTTTGAGTTTCTCCATAGCGATATTTTAATTCAAATCGAGTCGTTACTTGTCGCTGATAGGGGCTGAATACGGTAAATATTGCCATTATCAGTAGAGAAATAAATCCAGCCCTCAGGGCTTTGTAGAAGCGCCCTGATGCGTTCATTCAAATTTTCGAATAATCGCTCTTCGGCAATCGCCACACCATTATCATCAAGTCCTATACGGTTCAAATGGCGCAGTTTCAGTGCGCCTGCGAACAAATCCCCTTGCCAGTCAGGGAAGGCCTCACCTGTATAGAGCAATAAACTTCCTGGCGCTATGGAGGGCACATAGACTTTAATCGGTTGCTCCATACCTACTTTATGCGTCCCTTCGCCAACACTGAGCGGTAGCCAGTATTCCTTGCCATA
>JBBWVS010000125.1:0-14874 GCA_050256335.1 Gammaproteobacteria bacterium
TCAATAAAGAGAATAACCTGCCCTTGCTCAGCTTCCAGCTCTTTTAATACGGCTTTTAGTCGCTCTTCAAATTCGCCACGATATTTAGCACCGGCAACAAGTGCCGCCATATCGAGTGATAAAACACGTTTGCCTTTAACACCTTCAGGCACTTCACCGTTGATGATGCGTTGTGCTAAGCCTTCAACAATCGCGGTTTTACCAACCCCCGGCTCACCAATTAGTACCGGGTTGTTTTTCGTGCGACGTTGCAATACTTGGATAGCGCGACGGATTTCAGAGTCACGGCCAATGACAGGGTCTAGTTTGCCGTCAATAGCGCTTTGGGTTAAGTCTACGGTGTATTTTTCTAAAGCCTGTCTTTGTGTTTCGGCATTTTGTTCGTTCACGGCCTGTCCTCCTCTAAGTTTTTCAATGGCTTGTGTAATTTGTGTTTTGCTGGCACCGCAATCTTTTAAAAGTTGGGCGGTTTTATCGGCTGACTCAAGTAGCGCAAGTAGAAATAATTCAGTCGACAGGTAAGTATCACCTTTTTCACCAGCCAATTTATCTGTTTGATTTAAAAGACGCAATAAATTTTGTGAAATATTAACCTCACCATTAGGCTTGTCTATTGTGCCAAGTGCGCCTAAGGCTTGTGTTAGTCCGTTCGAGAGTTGATTTAAATCGACTTTGGTTTGCGTCAAGATATTGCTGACACTACTCGTCGTATCATCCGTCATTATTTTCAGCACGTGGAGCCCCTCAATAACGCTGTGATCGCTTCGAACTGCAAGTGATTGGGCGCTGGCCAGGTCTTGCTGAAATTGGCTGGTTAATTTATTAATATCCATTGTCTAAATCAATATCTATGATGTTTAATACCTTTTATTTATGGGATGATTGTCGCTTTTCAAGTGACAAGAGTCCGAGCCAGTATGAGTGCTACGTTGAATATCGTATTATTTGAGCCAGAAATCCCCAACAATACTGGCAGTATTATTCGTCTGTGTGCCAATATGGGGGCAACGCTGCATTTGATTAAGCCTTACGGCTTTGAGATTACCGATAAGCGTTTGCGAAGAGCAGGGCTGGACTACAAAGATTTAATGTGTATGGTGGAGTACGACGACTTTGATGATTACCTTGATAAAGCCAATCCTGCTCGTGTTTTTGTTGTCAGTTCAAAGGTGAGCACAAATTACGCCGAAGTGAGTTATCAAAAAGGCGACTCTTTTCTCTTTGGCAGAGAGACCAGCGGCCTGCCAGACGCTATTCGCAATCAGTTCGAGGGTATCACACTGCCAATGCAAGAGAATTCTCGTAGTTTGAATTTGGCAAATTGTGCTTCAATTGTGGCCTATGAGGCCTGGCGTCAGCTTAATTTTTGCAAACTGTAAGCGTTATTAAAGTCTTTTATCAAGGCTACTTTTTTACCCGAAAGTTGCACGCTTTTCAGTAGTAGAGAGCCTTGTCCTGTAGCAACTTCGCATAGGCCTTTTTCAAGTTTAATAATTTCTCCAGGTTTTTTGTTGTGGTTTGAATCAACAACGTCAACCTCAAGGATACGTAGCGTTTTATCCTCAAACTGCAGACTTTGCGCTTGGCACTGCGCAATAGGGTAAGGGTTAAAAGCACGAATCATGCGGTTAATCTGTACAGCGCCTTGACTCCAATCAATCCAAGCTTCTTGTTTGTTTAGTTTGTGTGCATAAGTAATACCGTCAGCCTCTTGCGACATAGGGGTTAAGTCGCCTAAATTATTAAGCGCCTCTAGAATGCTTTGAGCGCCTATTGTTGCCAGTTTGTCGTGCAGAGATTCAGCAGTATCGGTTGGCAAAATAGCGCATTTCTTTTCAAGTAGCACGTCACCTGTATCCAATCCCTCATTCATTTGCATGATGGCTACACCCGTCTCGCTATCACCTGCAAGAATGGCTCTTTGAATGGGTGCCGCACCGCGCCAACGTGGCAACAATGAGGCATGAATATTTAGGCAGCCAAACTTTGGTGTTTTAAGCGCCGCTTTTGGTAAAATTTGGCCATAGGCAACCACGACCATAACGTCGGCATTATGATCAGCAAGCTTAGCTTGTGTCTGTGAATCGTGGAAGCTTTGCGGTTGAAGGACGCTCAAATGCTGCTCTTGCGCATAAACCTTAACTGGGCAAGCACTCATTATCTTACCACGACCTTTTGGTCGATCAGGCTGACAATAGACAGCGACAATATCATGCTCGGACTTGTTTAGAGCATTTAGCGTCTCAACAGAGAAATCGGGTGTACCAGCAAAGATAATTTTCAAGAGGACACCCTCGGTTGCGTTATTTGAGTGAAATTCGTGCCGCCTTAATTGCCAGAGAAACTTGCTCTGGTGCCGTACCGCCTAGGTGGTTACGTGCATTAAGTGAGCCTTCTAGCGAGATAAAATCAAAAATATCCGCCTCAATGGTGCTGTCAAATGATTGTAATTCTTCAAGGCTTAACTCGCTTAAATCTTTGCTTTGAGTAATCGCGTAAGCAACAGCTTTGCCAACCACATCGTGTGCGTCTCGAAACGGCATGCCTTTCTTCACGAGATAATCTGCTAAGTCTGTTGCAGTGGTGTAACCCTTCAGCGTTGAGCTGCGCATGGTCTCGGTATTGGCCTTGATGGTTGGCACCATATCGGCAAAGACACGTAAGCACGCATGCAGTGTTTCTACCGTATCAAACAACGGCTCTTTGTCTTCTTGGTTGTCCTTGTTGTAAGCCAATGGCTGACCTTTCATTAGAGTTAACAATGCAATTAAGTTGCCGTTAACACGCCCTGTCTTGCCACGAACTAATTCAGGCACGTCGGGGTTTTTCTTTTGCGGCATGATCGACGAGCCGGTACAGAAGCTATCCGGCAAAGTGACAAAATTAAACTGTGCACTCGACCAAAGAATCAATTCTTCTGAAAAACGCGATAAGTGCATCATGATTAGGCTGGCGTTAGCACAGAACTCAATAGCAAAATCTCGATCACTAACAGCGTCAATGGAGTTGGCGCAAATGCGATCAAAACCCAAAAGCTCTGCTGTACGCTCACGATTAATCGGATAGCTTGTGCCAGCGAGAGCGGCCGCACCAAGAGGCATGGTGTTAATGCGCTTATAGCTATCTTCTAGGCGTTCATAGTCACGCCTAAACATTTCAAAATACGCCATTAAGTGATGGCCAAAACTGACTGGCTGCGCTGCTTGAAGATGAGTAAACCCTGGCATAATTGTGGATTTTTCACCCTCGGCCAGATCTAGAAGTGCGTTGAGTAGACGCAATATTTCATTATTAATTGTTTGCACTTGATCGCGCAAATAAAGTCGTATATCGGTTGCCACTTGGTCGTTACGTGAGCGACCGGTGTGCAGTTTTTTACCCGGCAAGCCGCAAAGCTCAGTCAGACGAGCCTCAATATTCATGTGTACGTCTTCCAAATCAATTGACCATTCGAATTGGCCATTGTTGATTTCGTCTTTGATGGTTGCAAGTCCGTCTAGAATTTGTTTTAACTCGTCCTTGGTGAGCACGCCAATTTCGCTCAGCATTGTTGCGTGAGCTTCCGAGCCTTGGATGTCATAGAAGGCAAGTACTTTGTCGAAAGTCACAGAGGCGCCAAAAATTTTGACAAATTCGTCAGTTGGTTCGTTAAAGCGCCCACCCCAAAGGTGATTTGTTTTAGAGGTCATGTATTTTATTAATGGTGAATGTTATTCAAACTTGTGCTCTAATTATCCCTTGTATCGGCTTAAATAGGCTTAATTTTTATAATTGCTTCTGTAAGTGGTTCCATATTGTCAGTGATTACAAGCTATTCTTTATTATCGCTATCATTGACTAACATTGAATCTCAGTAATCGATAAAATATTACACACAAATTGCAACACAAATGAGTATGAAAAAAAAACTTAAAATTGCCACTCGAAAAAGCCCTTTAGCGCTTTGGCAGGCTGAATATGTAAAGTCACAGCTGCAGTTGCTGCACCCTGACCTTGAAATTGAATTGATCAAGATGACCACCCAAGGCGATCAAATTCTTAATTCGCCTTTGTCAAAAATTGGTGGTAAAGGCTTGTTTATCAAAGAGCTTGAAGTGGGAATGCTTGAAGGGCGCGCTGATATTGCAGTGCATTCCATGAAAGATGTGCCTTACGCTATCCCCAAGGAATTTGAGCTTGGCGCGGTGATGGCTAGAGAAAATCCTTTCGATGCTTTTGTATCTAATAACTACAATCATTTGAGCGAATTACCCCAAGGTGCGCGAATTGGCTCGTGTAGCATGAGGAGAATTGTGCAAATCAAAGCCATTAGGCCCGACCTAGAAATTCTGGACCTAAGAGGCAATGTCAATACACGCCTAAGAAAACTGGATGACGGTGAGTATGACGCCATTATTTTGGCTTGTGCGGGCCTTATTAGACTGGGTTTTGAGGGTAGAATTAAACACTCTTTGAGTGCTGACACTTCTTTGCCAGCTGTTGGTCAAGGTGCACTTGGCATTGAGATTCGAAAGGGCGATAGTGAAGTTACTGAGCTTATTCAAGGCTTGATTGACCAAGACACAATGACAGCAGTTTTGGCTGAAAGAGCGATGAACGCGACATTGGAGGGCGGTTGCTCGGTGCCGATTGCAGGTTATGCGACGATTGATGGCGAGATATTGACACTTAAAGGTTTGGTTGGCAATGTTAGTTCGGGTGAAATATTAACTGCAGAGTCCGTTGGCTCTGTTTTTGAGCCCGAAGCTTTGGGACAGATGGTGGCCAATAATCTGATTGCCAAGGGTGCTAAAACAATACTACTTGAGGAGTAACACGATGATATTAACAAGTGATGAAATTAACAACGCATTACAGGGCTTGAGTGGGTGGCAAATCGTTGATGGTTATCTCTCGAAAGAATTTACATTTAAGGGATTTATCCAGGCTTTTGGTTTTATGACTCAAGTGGCTATTCACGCCCAGGTAATGAAACATCATCCAGAATGGTCAAATGTTTATAATAAAGTTAAGATTAACCTAATCACTCACGATGAGGGTGGTATTACTGAACTGGATACTCGTCTTGCGGAAAAAGCAGAGCGTATTTACGCGGATATGGGTTTATGAATAACTCTAACGACAAATTAAAGTTAGAAGCAATCGCATTCAATGGTGCTGAATTTTTTGCTTGTGAAAAGCCTATGCCAGAAGCTAGCGGTCGAGATTTGCTGGTCGAAATCAAAGCGATTTCTATCAATCCGATTGATAGCAAGGTCAAGAACATGGTGAGCGCTAGCCAGGAAAAACCATTAATTTTGGGCTTTGATGCTTGCGGTGTTGTTAAATCTATTGGCGAAGAGGTCAGTCTTTTTAAACCGGGTGATGAAGTTTACTACGCGGGCGATATGACTCGCGACGGTTCAAACGCTAACGCTCAACTGGTTGATGAAAGAATTGTTGGCCATAAGCCTAACTCTTTAAGCTTTGTTGAGGCTGCGGCGATGCCATTATGTACAGTCACTGCATGGGAGTCATTGTTCGATCGATTGGGTATTAATGAGGGCGATGCTGGCAAAAGCGTTTTGTTGATTGGAGCTGCAGGCGGCGTTGGCTCTATTGCTATACAGCTGGCCAAACAAGTTGGAAAATTAAAGGTGATTGCCACCGCTTCAAGAGTGGAGAGTAGAGACTGGTGTGTAAAAATGGGCGCAGATGTGGTGTTAGAGCATCATAATCTATCGGCACAGTTTGCCCAGAAAAAACTGAATGCCCCGGATTTTATTATGTGCATGGGTGTCCCCGATGATTATATACAAGAGATGGTTGCTGTTATCAAGCCACAAGGCTCAATTTGTTTGTTGGCTAATGCCAGAGAGGCTCTTGATATCAATCAACTAAAAGTCAAGAGCATTAAACTCGTGTGGGAGATGATGTTCACTCGCTCAAAATTTGGGACCGAAGATATGGGCGAGCAAGGAAAGATACTCAATAAACTCTCTGGACTTATCGATGATAATAAAATTATCTGCACTGCAACGCGTCAACTCAGCCCGATTAATGTAGCGAATATTACACAAGCTCACAATACAATTGAAGCGGGTGCTATGATTGGAAAACTCACCCTCTTTAACGATTAGTGCGCAAAAACCTAATCAAATAATGCGTCCACAAACTCCTTGCTCTTAAAGGGTCGCAGATCGTCGATGCCTTCACCTACGCCAATGTAGCGAATGGGTAAATTGAGTGCGTCAGAAATGGCAAATAGCACACCCCCTTTTGCTGTTCCATCGAGCTTGGTGACGCTAATGCCTGATAACTCAATTGTTTTATTAAACTCACGGGCTTGCTGAATAGCATTTTGTCCAGAGCCGCCATCGATAACCAGCATCGTCTCGTGCGGCGCATCTTCACGGTGTTTTTTTAGAACACGCTTGATTTTTTTGAGCTCCTGCATCAAATTATCTTGTGTGTGCAGTCGTCCGGCAGTATCTGCAATCAAAATATCGACGTTGTTAGCGAGTGCAGATTGATAGGCATCATAAACCACAGAGGCCGAATCAGCGCCCGTTTTTTGTGCTACCACAGGAATATTGTTACGCTCACCCCAAATCTTGAGCTGCTCAACCGCAGCAGCTCTAAAAGTGTCACCGGCAGCCAACATAACTGACTTGCCTTGATCTTGGAAAGACTTGGCTAATTTCCCAATGGTAGTGGTTTTACCGGCGCCATTAATACCAACCACAAGAATAACAAAGGTCGTGTCACTTTCAGTAACTAATTGATTGTCAGCGACAAGTAATGATTCGAGTTCGTCTTTCAGTAGTTGGTAAAGGCTGTCTTCGTCTTTCAGTGTTTTTCGTGAGGCTTTTTTGCGGATAGATTCCAATACTTTATCGGTCGTATCAATGCCAATATCAGCGCCAATGAGTAACATTTCAAGCTCTTCTAGCAAGTCATCATCAATTTGTTTTTTGCCAAGTAAAACCGAAGCCAGACCATCACCAAGACGTTGTCTGGATTTAAACAGTCGATCCCTCAACGAGGTTTTTTGAGCCGACGCTTGTTCTTCTGAATTTTGATTTTTTTTGAAAAAACTTAACATTTTTATCGCCCAGCAAATTTTAAAATGATTGCTGCAAGGTTTTCAATATAATGATTTAAACAATTTAAGGTGATGAGATTTTACTATGCTCATCCATCTAGGTTGTTTAATTAGTAGGGCGGTTGTTAAATATTCTTGGCAATGATAAGCAGTAATTGATCAATAGCCTGCATTTTTGACATTGCCTCCATCATCGGCCCCTTAAAGGACAACCCACCGACCGTTAAGTGGTACATAAAGTCGTTTTCACCCTTTGAGATCATGTGCCAGTCTTCGATATCGGCAAAAAATTGGTAATCAACATCGGCATTCATTGATGAGTCGGCAGTTCTTGCACTATCGATCCAAGTGACGATCTTGCCTGATTTGTCGATATACAGCTCGATGCTTTGAAAAGAGTGATTGACGAAGATTTGTACAATTTTAAAGCCTTTTCCGCCGTCATTTTCAACCCAGCCAGAGCTAATCAATTCACTTGGGCCGTTAGAGTTATTAAAGTCTTTTGCCAAGGTGTTTGTGTCGGCAAAAGAGGACAGTGTAAAAGCACTTGTCAATAGTGCAACTAGAATTGTTGTATATTTCATTTTGGTTGTAATACTAAAAGTGTTGAGTCACTAACAATGTTATCACAGAGCGCTTTCAAAGATACGAAGATTCTTGTGTTCTCCAGACTATTGAAAACGGTATGATGTCATTATTTGTAGGAGTTGCTATGCTTTGGGTAAAGGCGTTTCATATCATTAGTGTGATTAGTTGGTTCGCGGCACTTTTCTATCTGCCACGTCTGTTTGTCTATCATTCTATGGCAGAGGACAAGATCAGCATTGAGCGTTTTAAAGTGATGGAGCGTCGACTCTATAAAGGCATTATGATGCCAAGCTTTATCATTACCACACTGCTTGGTTCTTGGATGTTGCATGACTACGCATGGCAGAGTTATTCTTCGGATCTTTGGCTGCATAGTAAACTAGCTCTGGTATTGGTTCTTATTGCGTATCATTTCTATTGTGGATACTTGGTGCGTGTCTTCGCAGAGGATAAAAATACGCGTTCTGATCGTTTTTACCGTTGGTTTAATGAGGTTCCTACTGTTTTGCTGTTGGGCATAATAATATTGGTTGTGGTGAAACCTTTTTAAGTCATAATACGTTCTATTTTTATAGTTTGGGGCTAAATAAGCGCAATGATCGATGATGTAAAAGCCACGAATCCATATTCCAATTGCAACCAACCCGGGCGTCTTATTTATTGTCAATCATCATTGCACGCATCTACCAGCTGATGGTTCGGTGTATATAACTGACACTAAGGGCTACCATACCGTTTTACATGGCGGTGATCAACCTAGAGCCGATCTTGTGGCTGCATTATTACCCTGAATACCAACCTTAATCATGAAAAATCAATACGCCAAACTAAATATTACAAACAAAGAGTCGACAGATTATATTGATTTTAGGAGTGATACCGTCACCGTACCAACTGCGGGTATGTATCAGGCTATTATGGAGGCGAAATTAGGCGATGATGTCTATGGTGAGGATAAAGAGACCAACGAGTTACAGGATTATGTTGCTGAACTTTTAGGCAAAGAAGCGGCTTTGTTTTTTCCAACGGGTACACAAAGTAATCTCAGCGCCATTCTCTCATATTGTCAGCGAGGTGACGAAGTGCTAATTGGTCGTGAGTACCATACCAATGTATATGAGGCGCACGGCGCTTCGGTGCTGGGTGGTGTGGGCATTTGCGCGATAGACACCAATCATCGTGGTGCTGTTTCTGTTAAAGATATCGTTAGTCAAATTAAGGCGGACGATCCTCATTTTGGTATTACTAAATTGCTTTGTTTGGAAAACACGGTTTCTGGTCGAGTGCAACCGCAAGCACAAATTGATGAGTTGTCGGATGCCGCACATGCGCGTGGTCTTAAGGTGCATTTGGATGGTGCGCGATTATTTAACGCCCATATCCACTCAAGCTTGTCTCTAAAAGATTTATGTTATAGCCTAGATAGCATCTCCATATGCCTGTCAAAAGGCTTGGGTACGCCGGCCGGCTCTTTATTGGTGGCAGATCAAGAAACCATTAGAAAGGCAAAGCGTCTTAGAAAAATACTGGGTGGCGGTATGCGCCAAGTGGGTATTCTTGCTGCTTGTGGTATGTATGCCTTGAAAAACAACGTGGCTAGATTACAAGAAGACCACGACAATGCTCGTCGATTAACACAAGGTCTTGCTGAGTGTCGCAGTTTGCAAGTTGGAATTGATGAGTCGCAAACTAATATGACATTTTTTCATTGCCCACAAGAGCACAGAGAAGACTTGCAGGCATTTTTGCTTGAGAATAATATCTTGGTTCCCAAGCTTTCATCAGCATCCCGCCTAGTTTGTCATTTAAACATTTCAGCAGCGGATGTTGATTTTACTGTTGAGGTTTTTAAAGGTTATTTCAATAGCAAATAACAAACAAACTTAACTGGCAATCTTGTAGTAATTAAGCGCTAGTGTCTCGTAGAGTGGATCTTTTTTGATAAAGGTAGAGGCGTAATTCGCAATAAAAGCAACCATCAACGCTGGCAATATTAAATGCAGTGTTGAGGTCATTTCCAAAACAACAAAAGTGGCCGTTAAAGGCGTTCTAATAGTGCCGGAGAGATAAGCAACAATCGCCATAATGATGAGGACTTGTGGATTGATCTGTGTAAGTATTGCGCTAGATTCGGAACCGATACTTGCACCAATAGAAATGGCCGGCATAAATAAACCGCCAGGAATAGTGGAGGTTAGAGAGGTTAATGTTGCAAAGTACTTCATTAGTAAGAAGTCAATACCCAGCCTTTCTGATTCCAGCATAAGCAATACTTCTTCCTTGCCAGAGCCAGCAATTAGTCCATCAGAGTAGTAGTTGAATAGCGCGACAATGCCGCCAAGCATAAGTGCAACCATGAGGACTTTTGCTTTGGTATGAACAATGAATTTTCTCACCAAGACAACCATAATTTTGGCGAAAAGACCGCCTAACAAGCCGGCAACAATTGCTAGTGGTATCAATTGCCAAATTAATGTGTAATCAAAAGTTAGCGAGGATAGATCTCTAAGATAAGGCTCACTGCCTCGATGATAAATAATGGCTGCCAAGTAAACGCCCCCACAACAAAGAGCAATCAAAACTAAGGCTTGCTTTTTAATATTTCTGCCCAGTTCCTCAAAAGCAAACAGCAGGGCTGCAATAGGGGAGTTAAATGCAACAATAAGTCCAGCACAGCCACCAATGACAATCATCGAATGAATCATTATTTTGCGCTTTAAGTTAAGAAAACGATTGAATCCATAGAAAATCGAACTGCCAATATGAATACACGGTCCCTCGATACCAATCGGTGCACCGCCTAACATCCCCACAAAAATAAAACCAATTTTTGCTAGAGCGATTCGAAAGGATAGAAGCTGTTGTCTTATTTGTTTATTTCGTGAGTCGAGAGCTGCGAGGATTTGTGGTATGCCGGAGCTTTGTACGCGATGAAAGTAGAACTTTGCCACGTAAATGACGCTAATGTAAGTCAGTGGCGTAATAATCAAACTTAATAATGGCTTCTCACGAATAGTTTTCTTATAGAAATGTTGGGCGTACTCACTAATTTCAATAAAAAAAGTGATGACAATAATTGTCAATAAACTTGCCAGAAAAATGGCTAGATAAGTTTGTGGCCTAGAGGGAAATTGGTAGAGTACGTAGCGTTTCATTAACGCTGAAAAACTCCTGTAGAGAGGTATCTGTCACCGCGGTCACAAATGACGGTGACAATAACAGCGTTATTAACTTTTTTGGATAATTCAATCGCACAGGCGACTGCACCGCCTGAGGAAATACCAGCAAAAATACCTTCTTCTGTTGCCAAGTCTCTGGTGGTTTGTTCGGACGTGGCTTGGGAAACATCTATCACACTGTCCACTTTGGATGGATCAAAAATACTAGGTAAGTACTCTTTTGGCCAGCGACGAATGCCAGGAATATGAGAGTCTGCATCGGGCTGAATGCCGATGATTTCAATTTCAGAATTCTGTTTTTTTAAATAAGTAGAAACACCCATAATTGTGCCGGTTGTTCCCATGGCACTGACAAAATGAGTAACTTCACCGTTGGTGTCTCGCCAGATCTCAGCAGCTGTTGTATTGATATGCGCACCGGGGTTGTCTTGATTTGAAAATTGGTCCAGCTGTGTGCCTTTATTTTCCGTTTCCATTTTACTGGCAAGATCGCGCGCACCCTCCATGCCCTCTTCTTCAGTGACTAGAATCAGATTTGCACCATAGGCGGTCATCGCGTCTTTTCGCTCTTGAGAGAGATTGTCAGGCATGATTAAGCACATTTTGTAGCCTTTAATTGCAGCCACCATTGCCAAAGCTATGCCGGTATTACCACTGGTTGCCTCAATAAGAGTATCGCCTGGTTTGATGTCACCACGTTTTTCAGCTTGAAGAATCATGTTGAGAGCTGCGCGGTCCTTGACAGAGCCAGCCGGGTTGTCACCTTCGAGTTTAAGCAAAACCACATTGGACGGGTTCGGATTTAATCTTTGCAGGCGAACCAGCGGCGTGTTACCGACGCATTGTTCTATAGTTTTATAGCTTTGTTTACTCATTCAACAATCGCTCTAAGTATGATAACGCTTGGATTACATATTAGCCAGAATGGCCTTCTTAACTTCTTCCAGAGTTGGATTAACATTAATCATCACGCTTTGATCGCACTGACCAATCGCAGTATCAGGGTCTTTAAGGCCATGACCTGTTAATGTGCATACGACGGTGGAACCTTCAGGAATCTTGCCAGATTGAATATCGATCATCGCACCAGCCACTGAAATTGCTGAAGCTGGCTCGCAGAAAATACCTTCTTTTTCAGTTAGTAGTTTTTGCGCCGCTAAAATAACATCGTCTGAATGCGCAGTGAACCAACCCTTTGATTCTTTGCTAAGCTTCAATGCTTGATCCCAGCTTTGTGGGTTACCAATACGAATGGCTGTTGCCACAGTCTCAGGATTGTCCACTCTAGAGCCTTTAATAAATGGCGCAGCACCTTCGGCTTGATAGCCAACCATAACTGGTGTTTTGCTTGCTTTTCCAGTGTCTTTATATTCTGTATAGCCCATCCAATGCGCGGTAATATTGCCAGCATTACCCACCGGTAGACAGTGGTAGTCAGGCGCAGCACCCAACTCATCGATAATCTCGAAAGCGGCTGTTTTTTGACCGTGCAAACGGAAAGGGTTGATTGAGTTAACGATAGCAACAGGTGCGTGATTAGCGATTTCTTTGACAATTTCCATGCCATCATCAAAATTACCTTTAATTTGGATAATTGTCGAGCCATGGATCATGGCCTGAGCTAATTTTCCTAGCGCAATTTTCCCCTCAGGAATAATGACAAAAGCTTTAATGCCCGCACGAGCAGCATAAGCCGCTGCAGCTGCTGAAGTGTTGCCAGTTGAAGCGCAAATAATGGCTTTAGCTCCTTCTTCAACTGCTTTTGTAACCGCCATTGTCATGCCGCGGTCTTTAAATGAGCCTGTTGGGTTAAGTCCTTCGTACTTAATGTAGAGATTAACGTCTTTACCAATAATTGCGGGGATGTTTTCCAACTTGATTAAAGGAGTGTTTCCTTCGCCGAGACTGATAATGCGGGTGTTATCAGTTACCGGCAGTCTGTCTCTGTATTTTTCAATTAGGCCCGTGTATCTCATCATAACTCTCTTGTATTAATCCAGCGCTTCAATGTGAATAATTTTTACACTGGCTTGGTTGAATTCGCAGGCTTCAATGGCCAACTTAACGGCTCGAATATCCTTAGTAAGAATTTTGTCGGTGATGACGGCGATATGAGCGTTGTTATTGCCATCCACTTGTTTTTGCACAAGAGATTCAATGCTGACATTATTTTGAGAGAATATTTGTGTGATTTCAGCCAGAACACCCTTCTTATCAGAAACCAACAAGCGCAGATAAAATTCGCTTTTAATTAAGTCTGCATCAAGTACTTCCGGTTTTTCGTGTGACTTCCAACCAAGGATATGACTATTTGTTTGATTGTTGATAATGTCGATTAAATCGGCTATTACAGCTGAGGCTGTCGCCTCATCGCCAGCACCTGCACCATAGTAAAGTGATGTTCCAAGGGCGTTACTTTTAATTAGTACTGCGTTCATGACGCCGTTGACATTGGCAATTAATTGGTTATTTGCAATCAAAGTTGGATGAACGCGCATTTCAATCGCATCGCCAGATCTTTTAGCAATACCAAGATGTTTGATAGTGTAACCCAACTCTGTTGCGTATTTAATGTCTTCAGCAGTAATTTCGCTGATACCTTTTGTGTACACTTTATCAAATTGCAATTCTGTGCCAAATGCAATTGCTGCTAGGATTGACAGTTTATGGGCTGCATCAATACCCTCAATATCAAATGTTGGATCTGCTTCGGCGTAACCCAGTGCTTGAGCCTCTGCTAAAACGTCGGCAAAATCTCTGCCTTTCTCTTTCATTTCAGTGAGGATGAAGTTACTGGTGCCGTTAATAATGCCTGCTACTAATTCAATTTTGTTGGCACTTAAGCCCTGCTCTAAAGATTTTAATATTGGAATTCCACCCGCAACAGCTGCCTCAAACAGTAGGTGCACGTTTTTCTCTTTGGCCAGTGCTAGAAGTTCATTGCCATGAGTTGCAATCAAAGCCTTATTGGCAGTAATGACGTGCTTGTTGTTATTGATTGCGGCAATAACCAACTCTTTAGCGATGGTTGTGCCACCGATAAGCTCTAATATAACATCTATCTCTGGGTTATTAACGACTTCAAATGCATCTTCGGTAATATTGATGTCACCATCAGCACAAATTCTTGGCTGGTCAAGGCTTTTGACTGCCGCATGGGGTATGTGAATTTGTTTCCCGGTTCGACGCTCAATGGAATCGCTGTTTTTACGTAAAACATTGACAACGCCACCGCCGACGGTTCCAAGACCTAGAATACCAATTTTCATAACTCAACCTGAATAAATGCAAAGCTGCATTATACCAAGCACTGAAAAACTGCACCAGTTTATCAGGTATAAAAATGTTGGTATACCTGTTGAGTTGGATTAATTATTAGCGGAAAAAGTTTTAGCTTAATCCACCTATGCAAATGTATTTGAGTTCAAGGAAATCGTCAATTCCATAATGCGACCCTTCTCTACCTAATCCCGATTCTTTGACACCACCAAAGGGTGCTACTTCGTTAGAAATCACTCCTTCATTTACACCCACCATACCGTATTCTAGCGCCTCTGAAACACGCCACACCCTGTTGATATTGTTGGTATAAAAATAAGAAGCGAGCCCAAATTCTGTGTCATTAGCCATAGTAATTGCCTCTTCTTCGTTCGAGAACTTAAAGATTGGCGCCAATGGCCCAAATGTTTCTTCTTTGGCAACTTTCATTTCAATTGTTGCATTGGCAATAATGGTTGGCTCGAACATCGTACCACCTTTTGCATGGCGTTTGCCGCCGGCAACAATAACACCGCCTTTCGCAATGGCATCTTCGATATGCTCCTCAACTTTTTCAACCGCACTGTTGCTAATAAGAGGCCCTTGAGAGACGCCCTCATCTAAACCATTACCCACATTGAGCGACTTCACGGCTTCACTTAGTTTTTGAACAAATTCATCATAAATGCCTTCTTGTGCCAGAATGCGATTGGTGCATACGCAAGTTTGCCCGGTGTTGCGATATTTTGATGCCATAACGCCAGT
>JBBWVS010000126.1:0-4513 GCA_050256335.1 Gammaproteobacteria bacterium
AATGAATAAAGTAGCATTGAGCCATGGCCATTTGAGAGCACAAAACGGTCGCGATCCGCCCAGTTGGCGTTGCATGGGTTGTACTTAAGGTGTGAGTTCCATAGCACCTCGGCAATATCAGCCATACCCATTGGCGCACCCGGGTGACCAGACTTAGCCTGTTGCACTGCATCCATGCTTAAGGCACGAATTGCATTCGCTAATTCTCTTTGTTCTGCCATGGTAAAACCTTCATTGCTGAGAAACTCAGTATTATACATTTTTTAATATATTCCTTGCTGGAAAGCGCACCAATAAGCCCGTCACATCCAAAATAATTTCGCTCGAACTCTATAAATTACCTATTTCAAAAAGCCGCCTAAAATAATGATTATATATTCTGTTGTTAAGATTCAAATATATGAGATATTTTTACTATATTTCAACTTAAAATATAGATTATTTCATGTTAAGTATATTAAAATTAAACCATTTGCAATGATCTCGCTCTTAAGCAAGATGAATATTAAGCTCATTGTGATTTATAATTAATGAAAATTTAGGAGAAAAGTGGCTCAAAATGTAGTGTGGCTAAATGACGTAGGCATGGGTGACGTTGACAAGGTGGGCGGTAAAAATGCCTCCCTAGGAGAAATGATTGGTGCATTGAGCGCAAAAGGGGTAAACGTACCAGGCGGATTTGCAACCACCGCTAGTGCTTTCGAATCCTTTTTAAACCACGCCAATCTCAAAGAAAAAATCAACAACCTATTGTGCGACCTTAACACCAGCGACATAGAGGCGTTGACAACAACGGGTGCTACCATTAGACAGTGGATTGAGAACGCACCCTTCCCTGAAGCTTTAGTAGAGGCAATTAAGGACAACCACCAAACACTTGTCAACAAACTTGGCAGTGAAGCAACTTATGCTGTACGTTCATCCGCCACTGCGGAAGACCTGCCGGAAGCTTCATTCGCTGGCCAACAAGAAACCTTCCTAAACGTAAGTGGTATCGATGATATCTTGTCCGCCATTAAAAAAGTATTTGCTTCACTGTACAACGACAGAGCAATTTCTTACCGCGTACACCAAGGTTTTGAACATGAATCAGTATCACTTTCTGCGGGCATCCAACAAATGGTTCGGAGTGATATTGGTGCCAGTGGTGTGATGTTCACCCTAGACACGGAGTCTGGATTTGACGAAGTGGTATTCATCACCTCCGCTTATGGCTTAGGTGAGACTGTTGTCCAGGGCTCTGTCAACCCGGATGAATTCTATGTGCACAAGCCAACACTTAGCGCTGGCAGGCACGCCATTCTGTCTCGTAAACTTGGCTCCAAGGCCATCAAGATGATATATTCCAGCACTGCTTTAAGCGAGCCCGTTGAAACAGTATCTGTGGACGAGTATGACCGTAGATTATTCAGTTTAGATGATGCTCAAATACAACAATTGGCTCATTATGCGATGACGATTGAAGAGCATTACGGTAGGCCAATGGACATTGAGTGGGCGCTTGATGGCAACGATGGCGAGCTTTATATTGTCCAGGCACGCCCTGAAACAGTTAAAAGCCGAAAAGGCGATTCTCAGCAAATTGAGCGTTTTCAACTTAAAGGCGTATCTGAAGTATTGGTCGAAGGACGCGCCATTGGGCAAAAAATTGGTGTTGGCATTGTCCGCGTCATTAAGGACTTATCTGAAATGAGTCAAGTGAAGCAGGGTGATGTTTTAGTGACTGATATGACCGACCCAGACTGGGAGCCAGTGATGAAATTAGCCTCAGCAATTATTACCAACCGTGGCGGACGAACTTGTCATGCTGCTATTATTGCCCGTGAATTGGGCGTGCCTGCCATCGTTGGTTGCGGTAATGCAACACACGAACTTACAAACGGCCAATCAATCACTGCAAACTGCTCCGAAGGCGATACCGGTCGAGTATATCAAGGCATTTTGGATTTTGAGCACACACATACTGCCATTGATGCCTTACCTGAAGTTGCTGTTAAAATTATGATGAATGTTGGCAACCCGTCTAGAGCTTTTGATTTTGCCAACACTCCGAATGCCGGAGTTGGTCTTGCCAGACTTGAATTTATCATTAATAACACCATTGGTATTCATCCGAAGGCGTTACTTGAATTTGACCAATTACCAAGAGAATTACAAACTGAAATCGAATGCAAGACATCTTGCTACAGTTCGCCGGTTGATTTTTATGTTGAAAAATTAACCGAAGGCATTGCCACCATTGCTGCAAGCTTTGCTAATTCTCCGGTGATTATTCGCATGTCAGATTTCAAATCGAATGAGTATGCCAACCTCTATGCAGGTGATCGTTACGAGCCTCATGAAGAAAATCCGATGATTGGCTTTAGAGGCACGGCGCGCTACATTTCGAAAGAGTTTCGCGAATGTTTTGAGCTTGAATGCCTAGCACTTAAAAAAGTGAGAAACGACATGGGTTTCACCAATGTAGAAATTATGATTCCATTCGTGCGTACCACCGATGAAGCAGCCAAAGTAATCGAACTACTTAAAGAAAATGGCCTTGAACGCGGCAAAAACGGATTACGAATTATCATGATGTGTGAACTGCCATCCAATGCGATATTAGCTGACGATTTCCTTGAGTACTTTGATGGTTTTTCCATTGGTTCAAACGACATGACACAATTAACACTTGGCATGGACAGAGATTCAGGTCTTATTGCTGAGGGTTTTGATGAACGCAATCCGGCAGTCAAGAAACTGATCTCGATGGCAATAGATGCATGTCATCGTCAAGGAAAATATATTGGTATTTGCGGTCAAGGGCCTTCCGATCATATTGATTTAGCCGAGTGGTTATTAGAGCAAAACATCAGTAGTATTTCTCTCAATCCCGATACCGTGATTGAAACTTGGAATCGTCTGGGCAAACTCTAATACTGTTAAGATAGCATCATGAGAACCGTTTTCTTTATCTCCGATCGAACCGGTCTTACCGCCGAAGCCTTGGGCAATAGTTTGTTAACTCAATTTGGTGAAATTGAATTTAAACGCGTTAATCTGGCTTTTATTGATAGTCTTGAAAAAGCCGAAAAAGTCGTTGTAAAAATCAGAGCAGCTGCACAGAGCGATGGCACACCTCCACTGATCTTTAGTACACAAATATCCTCTGAATATCGATCACTCATGATGAATAGCGGTGGCGTATTGTTTGATTTTTTCAATACTTTTATTTCAAAAATGGAACAAGCGCTTGGGCAGAAATCTTCTCATGCAGCCGGACTGTCACACGGTGTTACGAATGCCAAAACCTATGCAAGCCGTATCGAAAGTATTAATTTTGCGCTGAATAATGATGATGGCTTAAACGCCAAAAATTACTGCAACGCCGATATCATCCTAACCGGTGTTTCACGTTCTGGAAAAACGCCAACCTGTTTATTCTTAGCACTGCAGTACGGTATCTACGCAGCCAATTACCCTTTGATCGAGCAAGACCTTCATACCGTGCATTTGCCAGAGGTATTGAAACAACACAAGCAAAAACTGTTTGGCCTTAGTATCAATCCAGTACGCTTACAAAATATCCGAGATATACGTCGCTCAAACAGTGGCTACGCTTCGATTGATCAATGTCGAAAAGAAGTTAGACGGGCTGAGGATATTTTTGTTGAAAACAACGTGCCTTTTCTTGACACCAGTCAAATATCGATTGAAGAAATTGCAACACGTGTTGTAAACAAGAAAAAACTTAAAAGACGCTACTAAATTGGATAGCAAACAAGCCTCGAATGAGGCTTGTTTTAATCTTTCTTTTAGAGGCTTTAAGAAGCTTTTAAGACGTCCACTGCCACAATCTTATACTCAGGGCATTGGGTTTCTTCGTCTGTTACCGCACTGGTAACTTCATTAATCAACACTTCTGGGAAATGGAACGTTGTACGAACAACACCTCTCTTAACACGATCTGTTACTTGAACATCAAGGGTAACTTCACCACGATCCGATTTCAATGTCGCGCGATCACCTGTAATAAGGTCTTTCGCTTTTGCATCTTTCGGATTAAGCATAATCACATCTTTTGTCAAGAGCTCTACATTTGACGTACGACGCGTCATGGTTGCACAGTTATAATGCTGCAGTTCACGACCCGTAGTCAAAATAAACGGATACTTATCTTTGTGCTGAACCAATTCTTCAGACTCTCGCCAATCGTAGTAATGGAATTTACCTTTACCGCGTTTGAATTCACCAATGTGTAATATTTGAGTGTCTTCGCCTTTTTTGTTCACTGGCCATTGCAACCCCATTGGGCTAGCACCTAAGCCTTCCCATGTTACGCCTTCAAAGAATGAAACAACATCAGCAATCTCTTTAAGCACTTCGGCTGCATCATAATCTGGCTGATTAAATCCTAGAGCGCGCATCATTTCAACAATAATTTGACCGTCAGTTTTACAGCCTTCAAGAGGCTTAACCGCAGCGTTTACTTGCTGGATTCGACGCTCAGTATTAGTGAACGTGCCGCTCTTCT
>JBBWVS010000127.1:0-9027 GCA_050256335.1 Gammaproteobacteria bacterium
CGCTCTTACCGCACCATTTCACCCTTACCTACAAGTAGGCGGTTTCTTTTCTGCTGCACTTTCCGTCGCATCACTGCGCCTAGCCGTTAACTAGCACTTTGCCCTATGGAGCCCGGACTTTCCTCTGATGGCAAACGCCAACAGCGACTATCCGATCAACTTCAGCGCGAATTATACGGTGTTTTAATCTGAGTGCTGATACTCTCGCAAAACTTCAGTTACTTGCACTTCATAAGATTCGTACCACTCTCGCTTGCCTTTTTCTTGTGCCTGCAGATGATCAGCATGTTGCTTCCAATTTTTTATATCCTCTAAAGAATGCCAATAGGAATTGCTTATCTCCGAATCGCCTTCGGTGCACGAAACAAACTTGATGCAGTTGTACTGATCAAAAGCCGCTTCTTTCAGTTTCTCAGCCGTCTCATAATAGCACTCGTCAAGCTGTTTTAATTTAGCGGTAAAGATTACAACATACATTACTTAATCTCCGTAACCGGTATTTGACTGAAAATTTTATGAATGTTATTACCCTGCGTATCAACGGCAACGGCAACAGGCATGTCTTTTACCTCAAACTCATAAATAGCTTCCATGCCCATTTCTGCAAAAGCCAAAACTTTGGATTTTTTGATGGATTTGGAAATAAGATAAGCCGCACCACCGACAGCAATCAAATAACTCGCCTTATGTTTTTTAATGCTTTCCGTAGTTTTCGGACCACGCTCTGCCTTGCCAATCATGCCAAAAATGCCAGTATTTTCCAACATCATATCGGTATATTTATCCATCCGAGTAGCAGTTGTTGGTCCCGCTGGACCGATTACTTCATCGCCAACAGCGTCCACTGGACCCACGTAATAAATAAACTTATTATCAAAATCAACGCCTTTTGGCAAGCCCTCGCCAGACTCAATCATATCATTTAACCTTTTATGGGCCGCATCTCGTCCGGTAATAATGGTGCCGGTGAGTAGCAATGTATCGCCAATATTCCAATTCTGCATTTGCTCGCGTGTTAGCGTGTCCAAATCGACTTTGATGTATTTTGAATAGTCCATCTCCAAGTCAGGATATAAGTCGTAATCGATTGCTGGTAACTCTGCCACGCCTGAACCATCAAGAGTGAAGTGGACGTGTCTTGTTGCTGCGCAGTTTGGAATAATCGCAACAGGTTGCGAAGCAGCATGCGTTGGGTAATCTTGAATCTTAACATCAAGCACGGTCGTTAAACCGCCCAAGCCTTGCGCACCAATACCCAAATTATTTACCTTCTCAAATAAATCGAGTCGCAATTTTTCAATCTCAGATGGATTGTCTTTGGCCCTGACTTCATTAATATCAATCGGATCCATCAACGATGCTTTAGCCATAAGCATGGCTTTTTCCGGTGTGCCACCAACACCAATTCCCAAAATGCCTGGCGGACACCAACCTGCACCCATGGTAGGAATTGTCTTTAATACCCACTCACTTAAATCCTCATTCGGATTAAGCACCGTAAATTTAGCTTTGTTTTCAGAGCCACAACCTTTTGCCGCAACAATCACGTCCAACTTATCGCCCTTCACCATCTTGGTATGAATGACCGCCGGGGTATTGTCTTTGGTGTTTGTTCTGGCAAATATAGGATCACTCACTAGGGATGCCCTAAGAGGGTTATCCGGATGGGTATAAGCTTGTCTGACACCTTCATTAATCATTTCATCAACTGAGAGATCCGCATCCCATTGAACATCCATACCCACTTCTAAAAAGACATTAACAATACCTGTATCTTGGCAAAGCGGTCGCTTACCAAAAGCGCACATTTTAGAATTAATGAGAATTTGACCGATGGCATTTTTAGCACCTACATTGCTCTCTTTTTCATAAGCTTCAACCATTGCCCGAATAAAATCTGGCGAGTGATAGTAGGAGATGTACTGAAGTGCAGAAAAAATGCTCTCTATCAGGTGTTTTTGCTTTATTTTCATATTTATTTGACCTTCGCTATTGTCTATTTAGAGCCAGCAGGTTATATTATTCCTTCTGAGCATTTTATCAATATCTAGCTGAGCATTTTATCAATATCTAGCAGGAAAATACACTATGTTTAACTTCTTCAAAGGCCAAAATCTTTCTATCGACCTAGGTACTGCAAATACGCTTATCTATATGGACGGAAAAATCGTCTTAAATGAGCCCTCTGTTGTCGCTCTACGACATGAAAGAGGCGCAATGGAGTCGACTGTTATTGCTGTCGGCCAAGATGCAAAAAACATGTTGGGTAGAACCCCGGGCGCCATCGAAGCCATTAGACCAATGAAAGACGGCGTGATTGCTGATTTCAAAGTAACAGAAAAAATGCTGCAATACTTTATGCGTAAAGTACTGAGATCGGGTTTTTTCTCACCAAGTCCTAAAGTACTTATTTGCGTACCTTGTGGCGCCACTCAAGTCGAGCGTCGTGCTATTAAAGAAAGCGCTGTTGGCGCTGGCGCACGAGACGTTTACCTCATTGAAGAGCCAATGGCAGCCGCTCTTGGTGCTGGCATGGCAATTGACATGCCTTCGGGTGCAATGGTCATCGATGTGGGTGGCGGTACCACTGAAATTGCCATTATGTCGTTAAACGGTATCGTTTATTCCGACTCCATCAGAATCGGTGGCGACGTTTTTGATGACACCATTGTTAAATTCGTAAGGCGTGCACACGGCATTATCATTGGCGAAGCCACTGCTGAGCAAATCAAAGAAGAAGTTGGATCTGCCTTCCCATCTAAGGTGGTAAAGAAAATCGAATTCAGGGGTCGCGACGTGGCCAAGGGCATTCCTGTTAGTTTTGAAGTGACCAATGCTGAAATATTAGAGGCACTCACTGAGCCACTAGGGATGATTATTAACTCAGTGCGAACTGCTTTAGAGCAAACACCACCTGAGCTGTCTTCGGATATTGCTCAAAACGGTTTGGTTATCACTGGCGGTGGCGCTCTATTAGAGGGTCTTGATAAGTTGATTAATAGTGAAACCAACCTGCCGGTCAGTATCGCTGACGATCCGCTAACTTGTGTGGCTCGTGGTGGTGGCATTGCGCTCGATATGATCAACAAACACAACATGGGATTCTTAGCTGCAGAGTAGCTATTGAAGTCTTTCTGTCTCATCGATAATTCATGAATGCAGTCCTTTATTTCATAGTCCTTCTTGCCTGGGGTTCATCTTGGCTTGCTATTAGCTTTCAGTTAGGAGATGTTGCTCCCCAGGTATCAATAGCATGGCGCTTTTTACTTGCTTCTTTGATGCTCTTTATATGGTGTTATGTTCGCGGTCTTAATCTTTCTTTTTCTTGGCGAGAACATGCTAGTTGGCTTTTATTAGGATTTTTTCTATTTTGTATTAACTATGTTTGCGCCTACTTTGGAACTTTTTATTTAGCATCAGGTTTAGTTTGTCTTATCTTTTCTACACTTACCTTGTTTACTGTCTTTAACGGGTTTATATTTTTTAATAAACCTATTAGATTACCTATACTAATTGGAGCAATAGTAGGAGTATTTGGATTATCTATTATATTTTCAAATGAGATTAGTAATACTCAGTGGTCACTTGAAACAGGAATTGTAAAAGGGTTTCTTTGGATGCTACTTGCTACTTTCTTTGCATCAATAGGTATGTTATTATCAGGTCAATTACAAGCAAGAAAAATGCCTTTAGTTCAGAGTAATGCTTTTAGTATGCTGTATGGGGCAATGATTATTGTTGCTTATGTCAGTATCAGCGATATTAGTTTCAGCCTAAGTACAAGTTATAGCTATATTGTCTCTCTTCTTTACCTAGCATTAGTTGGATCTGTTATTGGTTTTGGTGTCTATCTTAAACTGGTGGGTAATATAGGTGCTGATAAGGCCTCTTATGTCAATATTTTTACGCCAACTATTGCACTACTACTTTCAACTTTTTTCGAAAACTACCAGTGGAGCTGGATTGGTCTTATTGGTGTTGTTTTAATTATTTTTGGAAATATAATAGTACTCTATGCCAAACCAGCAAGCGCCTAATTAATATGATCGGCTGAAACTCATACCTTATTTAAATAATTAATTTATGGAGTAAAAGATGGATGAAAAAACTGCTTCAGCAAAACGAAAATCAACAAGAGCATTTTTAGATAAAAACGCTTCAATTAATATTATCAACAAAATTATTGAACAAGCAAAAACCGCCCCTTCTGACGTAAACACTCGGCCATGGCAGGTTGCTGTAGTAACTGGTGACAGTAAAGATAACATCTGTAGAAAACTTGAAAAAGCCTGCCGCTATATGAACAATCTTCATTGCTAAGTTAGTCTATTAACAATGCGACTTCTAAAACCCTTACTTCCGGCCTTAATTTCAATTATCCTGATTGTTCTGGACGCTCGTTTTTCAACTTTAGACAACCTAAAACGTAACAGCGCTACCTTGTTGTCACCGATTTATTTTTTCATCGACTTACCCGGACAAATGATAAACTGGGTAAGCGATAAAGGTAGCGATACCGAGCAACTTATCCGCGAAAATGAACAACTTACTAGTGAACTGTTCGAACTTAAAGCAAAGCTGCAAATCTATAACAACCTTGTTTTAGAAAATCAGAAAATCAGTAAGCTAATCGATGCCAGTTACACCATGCCAGCAAATACTGTCAAATTAGCTCGAATCAAGTCTATTGCACAGTCTCGATTAAAAAGACAATTAGTGATTAACAAAGGCAGTAATGATAACATCCTAGCATTACAAATCGTACTTGGTGCCAATGGTGTTGTGGGTCAAATCATCCAATCAACGCCCTTCTATGCTACGGTGCAATTAACGACCGACCCAACTCAGCACATCCCTGTGAAAAATGTCCGCAACGGCGCTCGAGGCATTACTAAAGGTTTGGCCTCAAATAGAAGTGGCATGAAAGTAGAGTTTATGCCATCGGAAACCGATGTTAAATTAGGAGATATTTTTGTTACCAGTGGTATTGGTGGATCGTATCCAGCGGGCTACCCTGTGGGTGAGGTGATTGAAGTGAGTGCACCACATGATGAAGCTTTCTTATTGGTAAGCCTGAAGCCGCTCGAAAATATGAATGAATTAGAATTTGTACTTGTTGTCTCAGAGCCTTTATGACCAGACAACGTCCACAATTATTACTCTTTAAACTTACCTTAATCTCTGCATTACTGAGCGCCGCACCTTTGCCAGAAATGATCCACAGCGCCGCACCTTTCTGGATGCTGATATTATTTACTTATTGGCTGATTTATGCCGAAATCAAAGCAGTTTATAGCTTCGCCCTATTGTTGGGATTATTACTTGATTTGTTACACGGCAACGTGTTTGGTCAAAATGCTTTAGCGCTTATCGGTAGTACCGTTTTTATCCTCAACGTAAAGAAATCATTTTACGTATCCAACCTCAGCACCCAACAAGTCTATGTCTTTTTCGCTTCACTCATTTATTTAGTAATTACGATTGGGGTGCACTGGATAGTTCAAGGTTTTGACTTTAGTTATCTGATCTTCCTCGCACCCCTAACAGGTGCAATTCTCTGGCCAGTCATCCACTTTTTATTAGCCAAACTTAAGCGCTGATTAAGCCGCTGCAAAAGCCTCATGGATAAAATTGCCAACACAAAACGAGAAATAAGAGTTTTCCAATCGCGCGTTGTCATTGCTGCTCTGTTTATTTTTGCACTAAGTTTGGTATTACTATCGCGCATTTACAGCCTGCAAATTATTAACTACGATTACTACTCAGAAGAGGCCTTAGGCAATCAACTGCAACTACTGCCAATTACTCCTGCAAGAGGCGATATTCTTGATCGCAACGGCAAAATACTGGCGACCAATACGCTTTCTTATAAACTCACGATTACCCCTGAGAAAGTCAAAGACATGGACACCACAATGATTGAGCTTAAGCGCTTTGACTTAATCAACGATGACGATATCGAACAATTTTATAAAACCAGAAAACGCTACAAAAAATTTCACAATATCCCTATAAAGCACAATGTTTCGGAGCAAGCGATGGCTATTTTCCTTACCAAAGCGCGGCTCCCAGGTGTTGAAATAGAGCCCTACTTTCAACGTATTTACCCCAATGGTGCAAGCAGTGCGCACTTGATTGGCTACGTCTCCTCAATGAGTCAGGACGATAAAGACAGATACGATAAAGACAACTACGCCGGCACAACTTTCGTTGGCAAAACCGGCATTGAAAAGCAGTATGAAAACCTTTTACACGGCAACTCCGGCAAAAAACAAATTGAGAGAAATGTTTCCGGACGAGTGGTGGATTCGAAAATACTCATCCCAGCAGAACCGGGTCGAGACCTGTATTTAAGCATTGACTTAGATTTACAATTAAAAGCCGAAGAGCTAATGGATGGAAAACGAGGCGCGTTGGTGATGATTGATGTTACCGATGGCTCTCTTTTGGCCATTGTTAGTACCCCAACATTCGATCCAAACTGGTTTGTTGGCGGTATTTCATTCAAGCAATACCAGTCACTGCAAGAGGATAAAGACCTACCTCTGTTTGATCGCAGTATTAAAGGCCTCTATCCGCCGGGCTCAACCATTAAGCCGATGGTCGCTCTCGGTGGTCTTGAACAAAAAAATATCACCATCACTAGTAAAGTCTTTTGCCCAGGCTATTACAAAATTTCAAATTACTCGCGAAAATTTAATGACTGGAAGCGTACAGGCCACGGTCATGTTGATGTTGTGGATGCCATCGCCCAATCTTGTGATGTTTTCTTTTATGATCTTGCGTTCAATATGGGCATTGATAAGCTTCATGACAATTTGGCGTATTTCCAATTTGGCGAAAAAACAGGGATTGACTTACCGGGTGAATTTGCAGGTATTTTGCCCTCACGTGAGTGGAAAAAAATAAATAGAGATGAACCTTGGTATCGAGGGGAAACTTTGAATACCGGTATTGGTCAGGGCTTTATGACCACCAGTCCATTGCGCTTGGCCGTAGCCACGGCAGCAATTGCCAACAAAGGGCAGCTACTAATACCGCAAATTCTAATGCACTCTCAAACAAGTGCAGGTGTCGTTGAAGTCAGTGAGAGTCTTGAAGCGACTCAAATTCCGATAAAAGATATTAAGAATTGGGAAACCATTATTGCCGGCATGGAGCTAACTGTTTATGGACCAAGCGGTACTGCAAGACGTCTAAATCACAACCTTAGCTATACACTTGCCGGAAAAACAGGTACTGCGCAAGTATTCGGCCTCGATCCTGAAGAGACCTATATCGCTGAAAAATATGAAGAAAAACTCAGAGATCACGCTCTGTTTACCGGATTTGCCCCAGTAAAAAATCCACAAGTGGCTATCGCTATCATTGTTGAAAATGCCGGCAGTGGTAGCTCAAAAGCTGCGCCAATTGCTAAAGATGTACTGGATGTTTACTTTGCTAAAAATCCAGTAACGGTGCTAGTAACACTCGAATAACCTAACCCTCTAATTCTTGTTGAGCGTGAAATTCAGCTCTGAAATCTTCAAATTTATCGTTCTTGATCGCTTCTCGCATGGACGACATCAGAAACTGATAATAATGCAAATTATGCAAGGTGTTGAGGCGTGAGCCCAATATTTCATTGGATTTTTGCAAGTGGTGTAAATACGCTCTAGAATAATCCTGACAAGTCGAGCAATCACAATTTGCATCGAGTGGTCCGGTGTCCATTTTGTGCTTAGCGTTGCGAATTTTAACAATACCCTTTGAGGTAAATAAATAACCGTTTCTGGCATTTCTTGAAGGCATCACACAATCAAACATATCAATACCTCTGGCCACCGCTTCCACCAAGTCTGATGGCGTACCAACACCCATCAAGTAACGCGGTTTGTCCGCTGGCATGGCATCTGGCAAGTATTCCAGAACTCTAATCATTTCTTCCTTTGGCTCACCCACAGAAAGCCCGCCAATAGCATAACCATCAAAGCCAATATTGACCAAAGCTTCAACCGATTGATGCCTGAGATCCTCATGCATGCCACCCTGTACTATACCAAACAGTGCATTGTCATTATTCAATCTTTGATGTTCGTCTTTAGAGCGCTTTGCCCAACGCAAAGAGAGTTGCATTGACTGGTCAACTACCGATTTTTCACTAGGATAAGCAATACATTCATCAAAAATCATGACAATATCAGCGCCGAGTTTTTGTTGAATTTGCATCGACTCTTCCGGCCCCATAAATATTTTAGCGCCATCTTTTGGCGAGCGGAACAACACTCCTTTTTCGCTAATTTTACGAATATGGCCCAAGCTGAAAACCTGAAAACCGCCCGAATCGGTGAGGATAGGCCCTTGCCAATTCATAAAATCGTGCAAATCACCGTGCGCTTCAATAACATCCGTACCCGGCGTAATCGATAGATGGAATGTATTGCCAAGAATGATTTCAGCACCCAGCTCTTTGACCTCTTCCACCGTCATTGCCTTGACTGTACCGTAAGTACCGACAGGCATAAAAGCTGGAGTATTGACTTCACCTCGTGCAAAAGTTATCTTCCCCAAACGGGCCTTATTATCGGTTTTGGTTAATTCAAATTTCATAGGGGCAATTATAGAATGCTCACCCAGCTTTTCAACATCACTTTTCGCTTAATTTAGTAGCGCTATACTTGCGTTTGCTTATTGACTTGTATATGCCAGAGACGAGCATACTGACCGTCAAGGTCAAGCAACTGTTGATGCGTACCCTGCTCGGCAATGGTGCCATTGCCAAGCACAATAATCTGGTCAGCATCAACAATGGTTGAGAGTCGATGAGCAATTACTAACGTGGTGTGTTTATGCGCCAAACTCGCTAGCGCTTTTTGTACCATTTTCTCCGAATAGGAATCAAGCGCTGAAGTGGCCTCATCAAAAATCAATATCGGTGGATTTTTTAACAGCACTCGTGCAATCGCTAGACGCTGCTTTTCACCGCCTGAGAGTTTTAAGCCTCTCTCGCCAACCAGTGTGTCATAACCTTGCGGCAAGGAGTCAATA
>JBBWVS010000128.1:0-13293 GCA_050256335.1 Gammaproteobacteria bacterium
CGCCTAATGGCATCTTTCCAGCCAGAGAGTTTTTGCTTTCTAAGATCTTCTGACATCGCTGATGTAAAGCGTTTTTCTTTTTTCCAAGACTTGGAAAATTCTTCTTGCGCGGGGTAAAAGCCGACTTGCATGCCAGCGAGATAGGCCGTACCCAGTGCAGTTGTTTCTAAAACCAGTGGGCGATCAATAGGCATAGCCAGAATATCTGAGAGCCGTTGCATGGTCCAGTTGGAGGCCGCCATACCGCCATCTACTCTGATGACTGAAGTGGCCCCACCTTGCCAATCGTCAGTCATTGCTTGCAGAAGGTCGGAGGTTTGATAACAAACCGCTTCAAGCGCTGCCCTTGCTATTTCAGCAGGGCCGGTATTTCGCGTTAAACCGTACAAGGCACCGCGGCAATCAGCATCCCAATACGGCGCGCCCAAGCCAACAAATGCTGGTACTAAATAGACATTTTGCCCATCGTCTGCTTCACAAGCCAACACTTCGGATTGCGCGGACGAATCAATAATTTTTAAACCGTCTCGAAGCCACTGCACCGCGGCACCGGCAATAAAAATAGAACCTTCAAGCGCGTACGTAGTCGTATTGTTGAGTTGCAGAGCGATGGTAGTGAGTAATCTGTTTTTTGAGGCAATTGCCTTTTCACCTGTATGAAGCAATACAAAGCAACCGGTGCCGTAAGTGGATTTCACCATGCCGGGTTCAAAGCAAGCTTGTCCTACTAAGGCCGCTTGTTGGTCGCCAATTAAACTTGTTATTGGGATTGGCCTGCCGAAAATCTCATTATCGGTTTGTCCGAAGTTCGCTGCAGAGTCACGCACTTCTGGCAGCATTGCCCTAGGTATGTTGAAAAGCTCTAAAAGGTCGTCGTCCCAGCACCCTTGATGAATGTTGTACAACATCGTCCTCGAAGCATTGGTTGCGTCTGTGGCGTGCACCATGCCATTGGTTAGGCGCCATAGTAAATAACTGTCAACAGTGCCGAATGCTAATTCGCCTGCATTGGCTTTTTCACGAGCGTCGGACACATTATCAAGAATCCAAGTGATTTTGGTGGCCGAAAAATAAGGGTCTAACAGCAATCCGGTTTTTTCAGAAATTTTGGCCTCGTGTCCAAGGCCTTTGAGTGTTTGACAGGCCTCGGCTGTGCGACGATCTTGCCAAACAACGGCGTTATAGATGGGTTTTCCTGTTTGCCTATCCCAAACTATGGTTGTTTCGCGTTGATTGGTGATGCCGATGGCCGTAATTTGATCTGGCGTAGCGCTAACTTGTGCAATAGCAGAGTGGCAGCATTCTAATGTGGATTGCCATATTTCCTCGGGGTTGTGCTCAACCCAGCCAGAGTGCGGGAAGAATTGTTCGAACTCACTTTGACCAATCGCCACAATATTGTAATCAACATCAAATAAAACCGCTCGAGAAGACGTGGTGCCCTGATCTATTGCTAAAATGTAGTTCTTTTGTTCTACCATTCGTTGCTTAGCTTTCTTGCTTGGCTAGTGCGAGCCTTGCGACGGGTCGCTCATTAATAACGATATGAATCAATGCGGTAACAGCCGCAATAAAGGCAGCCGACCACCAAATAACATCGTAAGAGCCGGTTTGGTCAAACAGTCGCCCACCCAGCCAAACACCAATAAACGAACCAATTTGATGATTTAGAAAGACGATGCCATACAGTGTGCCCATGTAGCGCAGGCCAAACATTTGCGCGACTAAGCCCGTTGTGGGTGGAATGGTTGCCAGCCAAAGAAAGCCAGTAACGATTGAGAACGTGTAGACCGTGAATATTGTAATCGGAAAAATAAGGAACAGCACAATAGCAATGGCTCGACCAGCATAAATAAATGCCAGAAGCCATTTTTTGGAGTAAATCCCAGAAAGTTTGCCCGCAATTAAGCTGCCAATAATATTAAAGGCGCCAATAAGCATTAAGCTTGCGGCGGCGACCGAAGCATCAAAGCCTTTGTCTATCAAATAAGGCGGCATGTGGACAGTCATAAAGCCCAGCTGAAATCCGCAAACAAAAAACCCCGCAATCAAAAGCCAGTAGTGCACATGCGACGAGGCTTCTTTCAAAGCTTCTCTCAGGGTTTGCGCGGGCTCATTGTCTATGTTTGTTTTAGCGCTCTTGTCGCCTGCAAAAACAGGCACGAAAAGCAGCATTAACAAGGCGCCAATTGCCAAAAGGAGAAGGGCGCTTTGCCAGCCGTAGCCTTCAATAAAGCCTTGTGCTGCTGGAATGATCAATAGCTGCCCAGCAGAACCAGCAGCAGTGCCCATGCCAAGTGCAAGCGCCCTGTTTTCTGGTTTAACCATGCGTGCCAAGGCGGGCAGGACAACACCAAAACCGGTGCCGGAAATTCCCATACCTACGAGGATGCCGACGCCTATATGGAGTTCAAAAGCACCGCCCGCGTTGGCGGAGATGTAGAGGCCAAGTGCGTAAAGAACAGCGCCAATAGCGATAACTTTGGCAGAGCCGTACTTGTCCGAAATCGCACCAGCTATTGGCTGAAATAAGCCCCAGCAAAGGTTTTGTAAGGCGAGTGAAAAGGCAAAAATTTCGCGGCCGTAGCCAAAAGTTTCAGAAACAGGAATGACAAAAAAACCAAAAGAAGACCTCAGGCCAAAACTGATTGCCAGCAGTAGGCATGCCGATAAAACTGCAAAACCAAGGAGTGTTTTGTGTTGTGCCATAATAGTAAACCTGACAAAAACTGAGAGTATAACCCTTTCTCCCGCTGGCCAGAAAATTTTGATATGATGAGAAGCTCATAGTAAGTGTTTTTGCAAAAGAGAGAAGAGTATTGATGAAATTGCTTGTTTTTCAACATATTGATTGCGAACACCCCGGATCATTGCGAGGGTTTTTAGCACAGGATAATATTCAGTGGCATGCGGTTAATCTGCATCGCGGTGAGCCGATCCCTGACCTGGATAATTACGACGCCCTTTGGGTGATGGGTGGCCCGATGGATGTTTGGGATATTGAAGATTGTCCTTGGTTGGTGGCCGAAAAAGCGGCTATTCGTCGTTGGGTTGGCGAACTTGGTAAGCCTTATTTGGGTCTTTGTTTAGGACATCAATTGCTTGCTGACGCATTGGGTGGCACTTGTGGACCAATGCCCACGCCTGAGATTGGCGTTCTGGAAGTTGAGCTGACTGACAGGGGTATTGCCGACCCTATTTTTCAAGGCATGACTAGCACTCAGCAATGCTTGCAATGGCATTCGGTGCGCGTCGCTCAAGCACCCGAAGATGCTGTTGTGTTAGCAAAGTCAGCTGTTTGCGCGGTACAAGCTATGCGCATTGGGTTGAATGCTTGGTCGATGCAATATCACGTGGAAATCGAGCCAGATACGGTCGACAATTGGGGTGCGGTGCCTGCTTATGCTGCCGCCCTGCAAGAAACTTTGGGCGATGATGGCCTATCAAAGATGAAAAGAGAATCAGAAGCCGTTATTGAGAACTGCTTGGTCAGTGCAAGGCAAATATATCAAAATTTTATGCGGCTTGCGAAAAAATAAAACAACCTGTATTTTGATCAGTGAGGTAAGATTGATATTAAATAGGCGTGTTTTGAGGCGTCTTTGGATTTTGAGCATCAAATTTTTTGTATTAATTCAGGAGAAGTTACATGTCTATCGACCGCCATCTTTATAAAGTTAATGCAATTGAGAGCGGTCACGAAGATCATGAATTCATCAAAGCTCAAAATTTAAAAGAAGCAGAAAAAATAGCACATGATGCCCACCCTAACGCCAAAGTCGAAGTCATTGAATTAGAGGAGGGTGCAGAAGACTGACTCAGACCGACTCCTCTTTTATATCCTTTATTGCCTGCGCAACAAGAGGTTCTTACATGTTATTGATGCGAGTGGTGCTGCTGAGAATGGTATTTATTAAATAGGAACCCAATCCATTTCTCAAATTTTTTCTTTTCCATGCCAGCTTCTTGGCGATGCTTCATTTTGCCTTTATCCATGCCCGGTTCACCGCCCATCTCATGCATCCAGCCTTTCATGCCTTTTTTGTTGTGGCATTTCTTCTTGGCATCACGTTTATCAGAATCTTTCTCAGTGCTGACTTTGTGTTCCTCGTGCTTTTCACGTGAAACACCTGTGCCATCTTTTTTCGATTTTTGGCACGAACGACGATCGCCCTCTAATTGAGCGCGAACTGCTTTTCTCAATGCTTTACGATCTTCAAGCGAGAGTGATTGAATTTGACTAACCAGTTGTTCAATTGTTGTGCTTGAGATACCTTCCGATGAAGTCGTGTCTGTATTAGCTAAGGCCGCTTGCGTGCCGATGCATAAAATCGAAGCCAGCACTAAATTGTGTAGTTTTTTCATGTTGTATTTCCTTATAAGTTAAATTAAACAACTCAACTGTTTGTTGAAGTTAATTGTTATGATAAGCGCTTATTGTTACCACACGTTTTCGGCAGAGAAACCGAGTGTAGCAAATTGTAACCAAGTGTTACTTCGGGAGCGTGGTCAGTGACTGCGAGCCCGAAGTGTTGATCTAACTTGTTTTGGTTAAATACTTATTTTTAAGGCTTGTTAGCCAACTAATAAAGTCGTAATTCATTGAGTAAAGGCAAGGCAGTAGGATCAATGTAATCAAAGTGCCAAACAATAATCCGTAGCCAAGTGCCAGTACCATGGGTTGTAAGAAAGCATCTGTGCCGCCAATGCCATAGGCTAAAGGCAACACGCCTGCAAGCGTGGTTAGTGTTGTTAGTACAACCGCTCTGAGCCTGTCTTTTGAGCCCTCGGCAATCCAATTAACTGAATCACTGTCTTTCTCTTGTTTAGATTTCAAGTAATTGAGATGGCTTATCATAACCAGTGAGTCGTTAACTATCACACCAACTAACGCCAAAACGCCCATTAACATGAAAAAGCTAAATGGCTCCCCGTGCAAGACAAACGCCCAAAGGACTCCGACAAGTGAAAATGGCACGCTTGCGAGTACTAATAATGGTTGAGAGTATGAATTAAATAGTAATGCGATGACCATAAAGATACCGAAAACCGCAAAACCCAGTGCAAAATAAAAATCATCAAGTGTTTGTGTTGCTTGTCTGGCATTTCCCCCTTCCACGATTCTAACACCGGGATAATTGCTCCCCACATCCAGTGTTTGTAACGCCTTTCTCATTACCACCTGTGCGGTTGTAATTGAATCGTCAACTGCGGCGCTAATCGTAATAACGCGTTCGCCATTCAGATGATGGTAGTCAGGCTCTCCGGGTATCTCAATAATGGTTGAAAATTCGGACATTGGTATCATCATGCCTTGATTACTCCTAACCTGTGTGCTTGGGATGTAGTTCTCGGAATAGTTGTTATCACCCAGATACATTTTGACGCTTAAATTTGTATTATCAAACTGGACGTCGGTGACACTTTTGCCAGAATATATCGTTCTTAAGTGGCTGTAAACCTGTTGATAGTCCACACCAAGTCTAGCCATGATCTCGTAATCAAGCACCACTTCTATTCGAGAATTGCCCGGATCTTCACCGGTGTCAATATCGCCAACACCGGCCATGTTCGTTAGTATTTCTTCTAGTTGTGAGATGGCAGCCTCTCTTTGTGCAGTGTTGCTTCCTACCAGGTGTATTTCAATATCTGAGCCAGCATTTGGGCCATGACGATTTGCCCTAAAATTAACGATTTCAACGCCCTCGGCATGGATTGTTGTTGCTTGCAAAATTCCAATGATTTCTGCAGCGCTTACATCCCGATCGCTCGAAGGAATCAAAGTGATGGCGATTGTGGCCTTGTTGGTTTCGCGCGAGCCAATAGAGCTGGTAAAGAAATCTAAGTTTGCACCCGTTTGCTCAATAATAATATTTTCAACTTGAATGACTGCTTGCTCAGTCATTTTGGCTGAACTTCCAGATTCTGTTTCAATGCGCATGTTTATTGTATTCGTGCCAGCGGAAGGAAATGTCGTGAATGACATATTGCTTAATGCAAAGTATGATGAGTAAATCAATAAGGCGACAAAAAAAACAACAACCAAATAACGCCATTTAAGCAGTTTTTTCAGTTGTTTTTCAAACCAGCGTTCGACAGGTTTAAACCATGTTTTTTGTTTTTCGCTTTTATGTTCTGCTAAGTGTGCTGGCAGGGCAAAGCTCACCTCAAGTATCGAAATCACAAGTGCACAAATAACTGTGACAGGTAAGATATAGATAAACTTACCCATGGTGCCAGACATCATAAACATCGTTGACATGGCCAGTACCGTTGTTAAGATAGTGGTAAATACAGGCATAATCACGCGCTTAAATCCCGCCACGACATTTTCATAGACGTTACCACCTTTTGATTTGTGATGGTGGATGCTTTCGGCAATGATAATGCTGTCATCGACAACAACACCCAGAACCAAAATCATTGCAGTTAGTGAGATCAGATTAATGGTTTCGCCGACAAATCCAAGATAGGCCACTGTGCCGAGTAAAGCAACAGGTATGCTGATTGCCACCCAAAAAGCAGTTTTAAACGATAAGAAACAACCGAGAACAATCATGATAAAAATCAAACCCAGGATGGCGTTATTGGTAACAATTTCTAAGCGATTTGCAACGTCTGCAGACTGGTCGTTAGTAATGATCAAGTTAAGTTCACTTGGGTAGTATTGCTCCAATTGGTAGATTCTCTCCTTTACTTGCTCAACTGTGCGGATGATGTCGGCATTCTCTGATTTTTTGACTTTTAATATAAAGCCGGTTGTGCCGTTGATGCGAGTGATGGACTGTGATTCAACAACACCTTCACTCACTGTCGCAATATCTTTTAAGTAAACAAGTGGAGCATCATAGCTTGATTTAACGATGACATTTTTAATGGATTCAATACTTTCATATTCGGACAGTATAACAATGCTTTTTTTGTCTTCTCCCTGGTTGTTGTCGCCAATTGTTGAGCGCACGTTTTGTTTTGTTATAGCGCTGCTCACTTGATCGAATGTAAGTTGATATTGCAAAAGTTTATCGGGGTCTATTTGAATTTGAATTTCTCTTTTTGAGGCGCCTGTTACATCAACAGCTGAGACGCCGTCTATCAGTGCAAGGTTTTTCTCTAAGTCGTTTGCAATTCGCTCAGCAAGATCTATGTCGACACTGTTGCCATCAATTATGATGGTTAGAACAGGCATTTCAGTAATGTTTCTATCAATAATTCGTGGGTCGTCGGCAATGTCCTCAGGTAGGTTGCGGATGTTGTTAACGGTTTCAGTTATTTCGGCTTTAACGGCCGAAATGTCTGCAACATCGGGGGAAATGCTGATGTTAATGTTGGACATACCTTCACGTGAAGTGGAGGTAATTTTTTCAATGCCAGAAATACCTTTTAATGCTGCTTCAATGACCTCGGTGATGTTTTTTTCCACATCTTGCGGCGAAGCGCTTGGATAGGATGTTGAAATGGTTAATGAGTCAAATTCTGCAGAAGGGAACTTGTCACGCTGGATGTCTTGCAAGGTGATGACACCCAAAACAATAATGGACAAAGTGAAAACAAGCGCGAGCTTTTTCTGGTGTGCAAAAAATTTTAAAAAAGTATCCATGAGATGTCCTTGTAAATATTGTTGGCTTAGTTGCGGGTGTTAATGAGCTGATCCGACAGACTCAAGTAATCGATGATTGCTTTTTGAAGGCTTGTTGCAGCTTGTACGTATGATAATTTCGCTGTATTGGCGCTCTTCTGTGCTGCAATCACGTTAGTTTTCTGACTCTTTGCGTTGTTGTATTGTTTCTGCGCTTCTGCAGCTTTGTCGTTTGCCAACAAGCTTAGCTCAAGCGATATTTGCGTCAATTCTTGCAGAAGATCGATCCGTGAAATTTGAGCGTTGATTTGCTGGGCTAGATTTATTTCACTCTCCCGTCTTCTGCTATCAAGTTGTGCCAGTGAGTTTTTAGTTCTCTCAATATCGAGTTGTTCTCTAGTATTTCCAAAAGCGTAAGTAAAGTTAACGCCCACTTCGAATGACGTGCTTTGGTTTGAAAAACTATCAAAATAACCGCTGCCACTTCCTTGGCTTGTCAATCCAATATTTAAATTTAAACTGGGCTCTAGCTTGTTTTGGTTGCTCATGAGCTGTCGTTGAAGTTTTTCCCTGTCAAAATTGAATTGCTGAATTGTTCTTGAGTTCGAAACAAGCTTTAGAGTGTCGGTGTTCAGTGTTGATTGTTCTTGAAATACATCAAATTCGGCGATCATCATTTGTGGATTTATACCTGCCCATAGGGCGAGTTCTTTTTGCATAGAATCGAGGTCTTGTTCGGCCTGAAGAAATTGCTGTTTTGCCCGGATGTAGTTATCTTGCTCTTGCAGCAAGCTTGATTCTGAAAGTATGGATTGCGCGTATTTTTCTGTGGCAATATTGAACTGCTGTTCACTTAGTTTTAAATTTTTGCTGACAATAGCCACTTTTTCTTGAGCAAGTGCTAGATCAATAAACTTTTTAGATTTGGAGGCTAAAAAATTCTCAGATTGCTCAATCAGACTTAATTTTTTTGACTCTAAATCAATGTTTGCTAAGTCTGCGGATAGACTGGTGTTAATACCGCCTTGGTTCTGTAAAAACGGCTGCGAGTAAGTCACTGAAGTAAGGTTTGTTGGTTCGGCCAGTCCATTATCATTCCACGAGTGCTTTATGCTTAAGTTGCCACCTGTTTCTTCAATTGCCTTTTGCGTGCTAAGCTCGACCCTGGCGTTGTTGAGGCCATTTACCGATGAGTAGTTGTCAGTAACATTCAGTTGGGCGTTCCAACCATAAATAAGTTGAGAGGTCTGATGGGTGAGTTGATTGGCCTCTTCAGAGAGAGATAATTGCGAATAAAATGGGTGCTCTTGAGTTAGTTTTTCGCTATATTCGCTTAATGTTAATGCATAAATTTGAGCGCTGGCGCCAAGGCATAAAATTGCAATAAGACTCTTTCTCATGATCTACTCTCCTAATTGTTAATAATTGCTTGTATGGTTTAATTTCTGGACTTCTTGTCGCCACCACTCCAAAATCGATTCCACATTGACCAAAAACCACGCTCACCTCGTTTCTTTTTGTCCGCTCGCGCCATTCTTTCAGATCGCTCATCGTTAAGTTCGCATTTGCCGTTGTCACCAAGCATTTTGGTTGCAACTTGTGTTAAAGCAAGGCGCGCATCTTGTGATAAATCGTCAACCTCAGAGAAAATTTCTTCAACAATTTCAAAATCGCCCGAATACTCTTGAGAGTCCAGATAGCTCAATAAAGCACCATTGCATAGTGACAAGCGCACATCTTCTGGCAACGATTTAAACCCTAAAAGAACTTGAGCAAGGTCTTTTTTATCAAGAAAAGATAAATCCTCGAATGCGGGGTTATCCATCTTGGAGCCAGCAAAAGCTGACTGGGCGCTAATAATCAAAACTGAAGCGAGCAATACAGTGTTTAATTTATTCATTTTTTACCTTTAAATTAATTGAGTTGATCCAAGTCTTGACTGGATTCGTCGACATGTTAAGCATCGATTGTTACCAGCGTCTTTCTACGGCGTAACAATCTGTGTCGATTTGTAACCTAATGTAACGATGAGGCGGGGGTAATTCGCTGACGTATAATTTGGTCCTATGAGCGCGATAAACAAACCACCTTTGATACTTATTGTGGATGACGACCCCGGTATTTGCCGGATGTTGGTGCGCTACCTTGAAGATCAAGGACTGGACAGTGAGTCGGTCGCTGACGCAGTTGAGATGGATGCGTGGCTTGGTCTTAATCGTGCAAATTTGATTGTACTCGATTTGATGTTGCCAGGTGAAGATGGCCTATCAATCGCAAGACGCCTCAGGGGCAACTCAAACATTCCTATTATTATGTTGACCGCTAAGGGCGATGAAATTGATCGTATTATTGGGCTTGAAGTGGGTGCGGATGATTATCTTGCTAAGCCATTTAACCCTAGGGAATTATTGGCGCGCATACATTCATTACTAAGACGAGCAAATTATCAAAATGTTGACGACTCTAGCGATGAAGTTGTGTGCTTTGGTGAATTCCAATTTAATAAAAAATCACTAATACTCACACGCTCCGGCAAAGAGATTGAGTTGGGTTATGCCGACATAGGTTTGCTACAACTGTTTCTTGAAAAACCAAATCAGCCACTCAGTCGTGATTTTATTTTAAATCAACTAAGTGGTATCGATCGTGATCCATTCGATCGTTCTGTTGATGTTAGGGTGACCAGATTGCGTAAAAAAATTGAATCGGATCCAGCAACGCCTCAGTTTATCCGCACAGCGCGAGGTATTGGTTATCGGTTTACTCCGAAAGGGGGTAGTGAATAATGCGCAAAACGTTGTTTGTCAAAATTGCCATCATCATTTCAAGCGCATTGCTGTTGTTACAAGTGCTGTCAGTCGCGGTCGGCAGTTATTATATGAAAGACACCAGCGACAAAGAGCGTGCCGTTGAACTTGCATCATTGATTGTCCTGGCTGCCCAAACTTACGTTGATTTGCCCGAAGATAGTAAGAAGGAATTTGCACAAAAACTAAAGCACCAAGACCATTTGATACTTGGCAGAGGTAATGAGCATCTTGATAAATCTGGAGCGATACCCTTGTATTACCGGGTAGTTGCCAGACAAGTATCTGAGCGAATTGGCAGCCCGGTTCGTGTTGTGAAGCAAGCTGGTAAATCGGAGCGATATTGGCTTGATATGGCGCTTGACGGCGAACATATTCGTCTGGGGTTAAATAAGCGCAGGTCTGAGTGGCTTATACCAACAGTAGCTATTATGATTATGGGTGCCATTGCACTCATCGCTATTCTTGCCAGTCTTTATCTAATGAAAAAAATCACCAAACCATTGGAGAGAATGGCCGTTGCCGCAAAAACTATCGGTCGGGGCCAAAAGCCAGAACCTTTAGAAGAGTCGGGGTTGCAAGAATTCTCTGATACCGCTAAAGCATTTAACCAAATGTCTAGGGATATCCACGACTTATTGGAGAACCGGACTATTTTACTTTCCGGTATTTCTCACGATATTCGTACACCACTGACAAGGCTGGCATTGGTAACGGAGATGTTGCCGAAAGAGACCGATGATGAATTGCAAGAAGAATTGCGCAGCGTACATCGAGACATTGAGCGCATTGTTGCCCAATACCTGTCGTTAACACGAAGTCTTGATACAAGCGATACAGAGAGCATTGTATTTTCAGAATTGCTGAGTGATGTTATTGCAGAGCTCACTTTTGAAACAAATCAAAAGGTAATATTGAGTGGTGACGAGAACGTTGTCATAACAACTTCGACTTATGCACTTCGCGCCGTTGTTATCAATATCCTCAGCAATGCACTGCGTTACGGCGCCGGACAGTCTGTTGACGTGTACTGGGAGAGTGTTGATAATTCCTTAGAAATTTCAATTTTGGACAGGGGTCTAGGCATTCCTGACGCGCAAAAAGAAGCGATTTTTCAGCCTTTTTATCGTTTAGAGGGGTCAAGAAATGTCACTACGGGAGGCACAGGTTTGGGTCTGGCGATCGTTAATCAAATCGTGAAGCAATATGATTGGAAAATTGAAGTTCGTGATCGAATCGGCGGCGGCACAAAAGTCATTGTCCGTGTCTCGTAATTCTCTAGATGATTGATTTAAAAAACAATAAAAATAAAACATTGGTGATTCTGGTTATCGTCACTTTAGTTAGCGTTTTGGCATATGGAAAACACAATAACTCAGTGTCCTATAAGGATGTTTCAACTGATCTTGAGGATTATGTTCTGATTTCAGGTATATGCAGTAACGAACAGGGGCCGGATTGTGAGCGTTTACGATTGGGCGATGATTATCTAACAACTAATAAGCCAGCAAAGGGCTATTTGTTTTCGTGTAACGATAAAAATCCAAGCGCTCCTGGCTCTAACGAGGACAAGATAACTTGGATTGACGATGAAAATAAAACTTGGAATTTCTTCAAAAAACCCTGGTTGCCAGCAGGTTCCTTTGATGCAGAGAATGGCAGTTATGTCGAGACCCTTTCTGGCAACCTTCGACAAATTAAAACTAATAATTTACCTGTGGACGGTTTGATAGGCGATTGGCCGATGTCGGCGTATAAAGTATTGAGTGACATTGACGGGAATCCGGGCGTTCCCGCGGCAAGTAGTGTGTCCTTTGCTTTTGCAGTCAATCCGATTAAAGCTCTATCGCCAAATTGCCTCTCTCTGGGCGCCATTGGCGTTACCAAAAATGGTGTGGTTATTTATAATGCCGCCGATGCTCGTGGTGAAGACGCCGTGGCAAGAGAAATTGTTGATATTTTTGGCGGTCACCCTGCTCGCAGTCAATATCATTACCACTTTATCCCCGAGCGACTTGATAACGAGTCTCTGACCGATGGTCATTCGGGCATTGTTGCTTATATCAATGATGGTTTTCCCTTGTATGGCTATAAGGGAGAAGGCGATGTTGAAATGTCTAATAATGACTTGGATTTATGTCACGGACATGAGCACGGCAAGCTGGGTTATCACTATCATTCAACTGTAGAATATCCATACACAGTTGGCTGCTATAAAGGTTCATTAAACAGTAATTAATAAATGCACGTTCCAGACCCTAAAACAAACAATTGATGCGAGGGCTATTGCGTTGATATACAAGAGGATTCCGGTTATTTTTCTACGTTAAAAATTGCCATCGAGAAATCCGATTTTTAGCAGTAAGAAATATCAGTTGACTTTAAAAAACGTCCGCGGTTAAATCACATTTTTACATTAGTAATAATAATTTAAGGGGCCGTGATGATTGATGAAGACGATTTAGATTTAAATGAATTAGACGACAAAGATCTTGTTGAGCAAATTCAAGACGATTTATACGATGGATTAGCCGCTGAAGTAACCGAAGGTACGGAGATTTTACTCTCTCGTGGCTGGGATGCAAACGATGTTTTAGGCGAGGCCTTAGTGGGCGGCATGAAAATCGTTGGCGTTGACTTCAGAGACGGCATTCTGTTTGTGCCCGAAGTGCTGAAATGTGCTGGTGCGATGAAGGGCGGCATGAAAATCCTACGTCCAATTCTTGCGGAAGCTGCAGAAGACACCTCTTTGGGTAAGTTTGTTATTGGCACGGTTAAAGGCGATATCCACGATATTGGCAAAAACCTTGTAGGCATGATGCTTGAAGGTGCTGGTTTTGAAGTAATTGACCTAGGCATTAATAACCCAGTTGAAAACTATCTTGAGGCTGTTGATAAGCACCAACCTGT
>JBBWVS010000129.1:0-6246 GCA_050256335.1 Gammaproteobacteria bacterium
CAAATCTCATTCGGTTGCTTACGCTTATATTTCATATCAAACGGCTTGGTTGAAATCACATTATCCAGCACCTTTTATGGCCTCTGTGCTTTCCGGTGTGATGGACGATACCGATCGAATTGCTTTCACTGTCAGTGAGGCCAAGAAGATTAATCTTGTCATTCAAGCACCCAATATTAATCAATCTGAGTACCAGTTCAGTATTTCGGACAATAATACCATCACCTATGGCTTAGGCGCTATTAAGGGTGTGGGCGAGGCACTAGTACAGGCTATAGTTGCCGAGCGGATTGAAAATGGTGAGTACCAGGATATTTTTGATTTTTGCCTGCGGATTGAGAAAAAGTTTTTAAATCGTCGTGCCATCGAGGCCTTAATTTACAGTGGTGCTTTTGATTCTCTAGGGGTTGATCGAGCAATCCTAATTGCCACTTACCCAAGCGCTACGAGACAGGCTGAACAAAGACAAAATGATCATTTCAATGGACAGGGCGGTCTTTTTACAGCGGTTGAAAGTCATATTGATTATGAAAAAAAATACCTTTCAGCCGATTGTTTGTCCTTTAAAAAAATGTTGATGTTTGAAAAAAGTGTGATGGGTTATTATCTGCATCGTCACCCAACGGATGCTTTTACATCCGCTTTAAAATCAATCGCTTGTACCTTGCCAAAAAATCTTATTTTTCGTAATAATCGTGAAGTACGAATCTTGGCGTTGGTTTCCGAAATTCGCTACCGCAACACCCAAAAAGGCCAAATGGCCAGTGTGGTTGTCGAGGATGGCGTCAAGCAATTGAATGCGGTTTTATTCACCAAAGCGTTAGGTGAAAACTCTGAGCAGTTGCACGTTGATGAAGTGGTGGTCATTACTGGCAAGGTTAATAAAGACTTTAGAGACCAATGGCAAGTGGTGGTGGATAAAGTCGAAGGTGTTGAGCAAGTGCAAATGAAATACGCCAAATATTTGCGTATTGGGTTGAACACTAATCAGCAAGGTAAGTATCAAAAGCTTTCTCAATTGTTAAAAGAGCATCACGGCAAATGTCCAGTGATTGTTGAGTACAAAACAGAGTCAGCTTACGGTCGCATGCCACTGAAGCCTGAATATTCCGTCGCCCCCACTGCCAGCTTATTGGAGTCTTTAGAGCGACTTATTGGCCAAGGCGGTTGTAAAGTCCAGTATTAGCCGTTGTTAATCTGGCGAAGGGTATTAAAAATCAATGACTTATAAAAATTAGGAATTTTTCCCCACCCAAGACCCATCCAAAATCAATTTTGCAACGGCCTCTATATAGGCGGTCTTTGCGTCCTCAGTTCTCCGCACATTGTCGATGATAAAATAATCGCTGATCCTTTCTGTATTCACGAATGGTTACTTCATTATCAAGGATAAAACTCAGTTGTCCTGAGCAACTTGTGTCAAATACGATAACACCGTTATCTCTATAGCGCTCTACAATAAGCGTCGCCGGGTGTTTGTATGGGTTTTTATAGCCTGCTGAGCTAATGGCAATAACGGGCGAAATAGCCCTAATAAAGGCCTCGGTAGAGGATGTTTTGCTGCCGTGATGAGGAGTTATCATAACATCTGCATCGAGACTGAGAAGGGTATTTTCCAGTAAGGCTTTTTCTGCTTTTTTCTCGATGTCGCCGGTAAGTAGTAAACTGACTTCTGCGCTAGATATTTTTAATACACAGGAGGCGTTATTGCCTTTAAAGGTGGTATTGCTCTCAGGGCTCAAGATGTCGAATTGGACGCCGTCCCAAATCCAAGATTGGCCTGAGTGACAGCGCTCAGCAGGGCCGGGGATTTTATTAGGTACAGAGCTTAGTATTTTACCAATTGCAAAATTATTCACAATGGCTTGCAGGCCACCAATATGATCATTGTCACCGTGACTAATAATAACCGTATCGATGCTATTGACTTGGTTGGCAATCAGAAAAGGAATAAGGGCGGCGTCCCCCATATTAAAACCCGAAGGTGAGCGAGAGCCAGTGTCATAAACTAACGTGTGGCTTTCAGTGCGAACGATAACCGACAAGCCTTGACCTACATCAAGCACATCAATAAGCACTTTTTTCGAGGGGATGTTGGTGTCTGAGGCAAAAATCGGTATGGCAATTAACAATAGAGCCGCTCTTCGTAATTTCAAGCCTCTTGGCAGTATCAATAAACAAGCGCCAAGCACTAAGACGAATAAATCGAACGTGCTCGCTGGCATAAAGTGCAAACGGTTGAATGATAGATTACTAATTTGTTGCAGGAAAAGCGCAAGAAATGACAGTGTTTTATCAGCAATTTCGAAGCAAAGTTGAGCAAGCGTAGTAATTTCAGCGATGCTAAATAGTGCACCCAGCAAAGAAATTGGCGTAACAATAAAGCTGAATGTTGGAATGGCAACGAGATTGGCTAAGCCTGACAGTGATGAGCTTGACTGAAAAAACCACAAGGTAATCGGTAGCATCGCCACGCAAATCACCAGTTGTAAATAAACCAACTTTAACAATGCCGGCTTATTACTAAACAGTGATACACCATATAGAATAACACCGACAGCATAAAAAGAAAGCCAAAAACCCACATCATAGACCGACAAAGGGTTAAACAGCAAAACAAGCAGCATGGCTAATCCGTATAGCGTCCAGACGCTGTAGTGTGTTCGTAAGATAATACTTAAAAAAGCCACAGAAGCCATAATGAAGGCGCGTTGCGTAGGGATAGAAAAACCAGCAATAAGCGCATAAGAGAGTGCTCCAACAATGCCAAAAAAGGCACCAACAACTTGTGCAGGGATGACGATCACTAAGCGTCTAGAAAGGCGCCAAACAAAGGAAGCAATAAAAAACAATAGAGTAGAGATAAGACCAATATGAAGGCCAGAGATAACACTTAAATGGGTTGTGTTGGTTTGCTGAAATAACAACCAATGCTTATCCTCAATAAGGGATCTATCACCAAGCACTAAAGCATTAATTACCCCAGAAAAATCCAACTCCTGCAAATAAGGTGATAGCGTTGTTCTAATGGATTGCCTTAACTGGTGAATAAGTGCAGTATTGGATGAGGAGAGTATTTTATTAGATTCATTTGTTCGAACGTAGCCAGTAGCACTGATTTTATTAGCAAAAAGCCATTTTTCATAATCAAATCCGCCTTGATTTCTAAGTCCATTGTTATGCTTTAATTTAACCGTAAGCATCCACTCATCACCGACAACCAGTTTAGTTCTATCTACGCCATACCAAGAGAGTCGAACTTCGGCTGAAAATGGCTCGACAACTTTATAGAGAAAGATTGATTTTTGAACGCTTGAGGAAGGCAGTGAAACAACAAAACCTCGGGTCTCAATCGGTTGATTAAGAAATTCCTCGTCAAGGCCTTGATTCATTAAAGTGTGCGAAAAAACACCCATCCAAGCAAACCCAACAAGAGTAAACAGGATTTTGACTGAAATACTGTTTTTACGTCTAAAAGTGGTAAAAAATGCAATGAAAAGCACCAATATAAGTACTATCTCAACGGCACTTAATTCAAGTGTATTTTTTACTGAAAAAACAACCACTCCAGCCAAGAAAAATAGAGCATTAAATAGCATCAGAATTTTCGATAGAATTACCTTGATAAGATGGAAAGAAGTGCCGGTCATATTTAACCCAACTATCCGTGAAACACTTGATTTAACGCGAGAAACATCAAAAGTTATCCGCTATTATTAAACCAATTAAACTACTGGGTTATTTTGATTGCCACTCAACGCATGAAAAAAATATAAGTTGTTGATTTATATAGTAAAAAAACTTGTGATGAATTATTAATCAAAACCGTAATAAAGCCTATTCTGATGCTGTTTATGTATACAAACTTAGAGATATCAACAGAGTTATCCACAGTTTTGTGAGTAAGTCTATTAAGCCTTGATTTAACGGTATTTTGCCTTGCTTAAATTTATACTTCGGAAATTTTAATGACCAGTTTCTGTGCAATAATCATTTTGCTGTTTATATCGATTTTTTCGCAGTCATTTTCAGTGATGAAAAAGACCTCATTTTGATCGGATTTAAGACCAATTTTTGAATTTGAAACATCATTGAGGATAATGGCGTCACAACCCTTGTTTTTAAGCTTATTTTTGCCATTTTCAAGTAAATTTTCGGTTTCGGCGGCAAAGCCAATACAAACGGGCTTGTCTTTCATTTGACAGACACTAGCCAAAATATCGGGGTTTCGCACCAGGTCAATTGATAGTGTTTCACGAGTTTTTTTGATTTTATTTTTTGCAATATTTGCTGGTCTATAGTCAGCAACGGCTGCGCAAGAAATGAAGATATCTTGTTCGTCTATATTATTCATTACGGCTTCATGCATATCTTGTGCGCTTGTTACGAACATACTCTTTGCTCGTGATTCCACTGCTACAGAAATTGAGCCAATGATGAGCGTCACTGTGGCACCTGCTTCAATGCAGGCAGAGGCAAGCGCCATTCCCATTTTGCCACTGCTGTGGTTTGAGATAAAACGTACCGGGTCAATTGCCTCAATGGTTCCACCAAGTGTAATCATTACGTTTTTGTCACTGAGTTGTGTATTTTGGAATATATTGGCAGTTTGTGCTGCAATAGAGGTTGGTTCGGCTAATCGACCTTCGCCAATATCACCACAGGCTTGCTCACCAAACTCTGGTTTTACAATCACCATATTTCGACTTTCCAGTAATTTCAGGTTGTCCTTGGTTGCCATTGAAGCGTACATTTGTTGATTCATCGCTGGTGCAATCAGCACTTTGGCCGTTGTTGCTAAAATAAGAGTGGTTAATAAGTCATCTGCTTTGCCATGACAAAGCTTAGCGATGGTATTGGCAGAAGCGGGTGCTATAACGATAGCATCAGCCCATTTAGCCAATTCAATATGTCCCATCGAGAGCTCTGCCTCTTTGTCCCAAAGGTTGTCATGTACTTTGTTTTTTGAGACGGTTTGCAGAGATCTTTCACTAACAAATTCGGCGCCACCCGCTGTAAGCACCACACGAACTTCGGCGCCTAAATCTTGTAATCGACGAACAATATCGGGAGACTTGTAAGCGGCAATTGAGCCGCTGATGCCAAGTAAAATGTTTTTATTATTGAGAGGTTTTTGCATAAGTCATTAAAAAGCTTTTATTCGAAGCTTGCGGTTATTTTCATATCAACACCGATTTGCCGACAATCGAGTATTTTCAAGGCGACTTTGTCGTTCATTGTTGTAATGGGTAATTGCATCATGGAAATGGCGTCACTGCCAAGCAGAACTGGCGCGGTGTAAATCACCAGCTCATCAATAAGTCCAGCTTGTTGCAGTGCGCCGTTAAGGCCTGAACCTGCCTCGATCAACACAGTATTGATGCCCAATTCTCCAAGCTTGAGTAAAGCGGCTTTTAAATCAACCTTGCCATTCACGCTAGAGTTGCAATTATCATTATTGATCACCAGCGTCTGTGCATCATTGGAAAACACATTAAGGTTTTTATCGGTGATTTGATTGTTGCTGTCAATAATAACTCTGAGCGGTGTGATAGAACTCTCTGGCAATCTAGCGGTTAGACTAGGGTTATCTTTTAACACAGTGCCTGAGCCTGTAAGAATGACTTGGTTGTCTCGGCGTAGTTTATGCACATCCACACGAGCGGCCTCAGAGGTAATCCATTGGCTTTCGCCGTTAGCCATTGCAGTTTTGCCATCGAGACTCATGGCAATTTTACTGGTGACGAACGGCAGGCCAGTTTGCATTCTTTTAATGAAACCACGGTTCAGTGCTTTAGCCTCATTTTCTAGCAACCCAATTTCAACTTCAATGCCGGCATGCTCGAGCAATTGAACACCTCTGCCTGAGACCAGTGGATTGGGGTCTAGAGTTGCAATAACAACCTTTATTGCACCTGATGCAATCACAGCATCCGTGCAAGGCGGCGTCTTACCATGGTGTGAGCAAGGCTCAAGTGTAACGTAGAGTGTAGCACCTTTTGCTTTGCCATCAATATGTGCTAAGGCGTTGACTTCGGCGTGACTTTTGCCATATACTCGGTGGTAGTCTTGAGCAATAATTTCACCATCACGCGCAATGACACAGCCGACCATTGGGTTGGCATTAACAGTGTGTCGAGCCCTTGCTGAAAGTTGCAGTGCAAGTGTCATACATTGTGTGTCTTTTGTTGTGAAAGGCATTATAATAATTCGTACTAATTAATCAATATTTTACTCGGGAGAAAC
>JBBWVS010000130.1:0-20117 GCA_050256335.1 Gammaproteobacteria bacterium
TCGGTATTTTGATAAAGTCTTACGCTTTTCATGGTATCGTCTTGGAATCCGCCAATACAGACTTTGGCACGGTTTATAAATACAATAAAATGATACATCAAAAAAGACGAAGTGAGTTATTAAGCCGATTAGACAGCAATGCGCTCGTCATCGTATGCACCAATTCAGAACTGCAACGCAATGCCGACTGCACTTTTCCGTTTCGCCCTGATTCCAGTTTTTGGTATCTCACTGGCTTTACCGAGCCCGATGCAATTGCTGTTTTTTCACAAAATAATTATTCAATCTTCCTCAGGCCGAAGGACAAAACCCAAGAAATTTGGAACGGTAAAAGATTGGGCACCGAAGCCGCCCCCGAGGTACTACTGGCCGATAACGCCTATTCAGTCGAGCTATTTACTGACCAATTGGATGCTCTAATCGATGACGATACAGTGCTTTATTATGACAACAATAGCACCAACTCTCTGCATGAAGACATTGCTTCAGCCGACAACATTAAACCTCTTTTGCCCCACCTCGGGGACATGCGCCTACTGAAAGATTCGGTAGAAATTGAAAACATGCAAACTTCTGCCGATTTAGCAGTCACTGCCCACACGCTAGCAATGACAAGCGTTAAGCCAGGCATGTTTGAATATGAAATTACCGCATTGTTTGACGGCGAGTTTAAGAAAAATAACTCAACACACGCTTATACGCCCATCGTTGCCGGAGGGTCTAATGCCTGCGTACTGCATTACATTGAAAGCAATGAAATACTGAAAGATGGTGACTTATTGTTGATCGATGCCGGTTGTGAAACCCAGGGATATGCTTCGGATATCACCCGAACGTTCCCAGTAAACGGCCAATTTAGCGCAGCGCAAAAGAAAATTTACAGCATTGTACTTGATGCACAAAAAGGCGCGATTAACTGCCTCAAGCCTGGGAAAAAAGTCAATACAGCTCACGATACCGCCTGCCATATTATCTCTAAAGGGCTGACAAAACTCGGCATAATTAGCGATGATCTACCACTACATGAGTTTTATATGCACAACACGGGTCATTGGCTGGGCCTTGATGTGCATGACTGTGGTGCTTACAAGCTGAACGATGAGCACCGAGTTTTTGAACCTGGCATGGTCATGACGGTTGAACCCGGAATTTATATTCGCAAGAATGATAAAATTGACCCAATGTATTGGAATATTGGCATCAGAATTGAGGACGATGTTCTAATCACCGAATCGGGAAATACAGTGCTGACACACGCCCTCGTCAAAGAGATTGACGATATTGAGCAACTGATGAATAGAGATCTTTAAAAAGACCTGAATAACAAACAGAGAAAGCAATGAACATACAACAAGCCCTTAAGGCAGTAATCGCCAAACAAGACTTAAGTGAAGAGCAAATGCACGGCGTCATGAGCGACATTATGACCGGCAAGACAACCGACGCTCAAATCGGTGCTTTTTTAATCGGCTTGTCAATGAAAGGTGAAACCATTGAAGAAATTACAGCCAGTGCCAAAGTTATGCGCTCCTTGGCAACAGCAGTTGAAATCTCTGCGACTAATCACTTGGTGGATACTTGTGGCACCGGTGGGGATGGCCTCGGTTTGTTTAATATTTCGACCGCTTCAGCCTTTGTCGTCGCAGCCGCTGGCGGCCAAGTAGCCAAACACGGCAACCGCTCTATTTCTTCCAAATCTGGCAGTGCTGACGTGCTCGAATCGGCCGGCGTTAACTTGGCGATCAGCCCAGAATTAATCGGGCGCTGTATTGATGAGATTGGTGTTGGTTTTATGTTTGCACCCGCCCACCATAGCGCAATGAAACACGCCATAGGGCCACGCAAAGAACTGGCCGTTCGAACCATTTTCAATGTTCTTGGACCACTAACCAACCCTGCAAAAGCACCGAATCAAGTGATGGGCGTTTACGATAAAAATTTAGTCGAGCCCATTGCCAACGTCCTCAAAGGTCTTGGCTCACACCACGTCATGGTGGTGCATTCAAAGGACGGCCTCGATGAGCTTTCCATTGCAGATGACACTTACGTAGCTGAACTCAAAGATGGTGTTGTTTCCACTTATACTGTCAATCCTGCTGATTTTGGCCTTAGCGTTGGCAACCTTGATGATATTGCTGCCAACGGTGCTACAGACTCACTGGCAATGATTAACGACGCCTTTGCTGGCAAACAAGGCGCAGCCAAAGATATTGTCGCGCTGAATGCCGGTGCGGCGATTTACGTCAGCGGACTCGCAGACAGTCTGAAAACTGGCGTTGAAAAGGCTAATCAAATTCTCAGTAATGGTGGTGCTCAACGCAAGCTCGAAGAGTATGTCGCTGCGAGTAACCAATAAACCCCTGTCAGGTTATGAATAAAAAAACAAATCTCATTTGGGTTGATCTTGAAATGACAGGCCTTGTACCAGAAAGCGATGTCATTATTGAAATTGCCACGGTTGTTACTGACGCCAATCTTAATGTGATTGCAGAAGGACCTTCACTAGCCGTTCATCAAAGCAATGAGCGCCTTGATGACATGGATAAATGGAATACCAACCAACACACCAAATCTGGACTTGTTGAGCGTGTCAAAAACTCCAAACTGTCATCTGCAGATGCCGAACAACAAACGCTGGATTTCTTACGTGAGTTTGTTGACGAGGGCGTCTCGCCCATGTGCGGTAATTCCATTTGCCAAGATCGTCGCTTTTTGTACAACTACATGCCAGAATTAGAAAAGTTTTTCCACTACCGTCATATCGATGTGTCAACGCTCAAAGAATTGGCGTCTCGTTGGAAACCCGAGGTTTTGGCAAAAACAAATAAAAAGTCAGCACATCTTGCTTTGTCGGACGTCTACGATTCAATCGATGAGTTAAAACATTATCGAGAGCACTTTATTGATGCTTGAAGATAGAGACTGCCGTCATGGGTTTGCTTATCTCTCACCGGCAAAAATCAATCTATTTTTGCACATTACATCCAAAAGAGCAGACGGTTATCACAATCTGCAAACTGTATTTCAGCTGCTCGATTTCTGCGATGAAATTCGCTTCTCTGTTCGCCAAGATGGGCAAATTAATCGCATCAAAGGCAATGAAGATATTGGTGCCGAAGACGACCTCCTCATTCAGAGTGCGCGAGCACTTAAAAAATACTCAAACAGTTCGCTGGGCGTTGATATCTCAATCGACAAAAGAATTCCAGCCGGTGGCGGTCTTGGTGGTGGAAGCTCCAATGCAGCAACCACTCTACTGGCTCTGAATACACTTTGGCAGCTAAACCTAGACCAGAAAACACTCGCAAATATTGGCCTAACATTAGGCGCTGATGTGCCTGTTTTTGTGTTTGGTAGAAGTGCTTGGGCGCAGGGTATTGGCGAAATATTAGAGCCAATGGATTTGCCGCAGTATTTTTATTTGGTGGTTTCAATTAATCAGCACATCTCTACGGCAGAAATATTCTCGCACAAAGCATTGACAATGACACCGGTACAAAGGAAAATAGCGGACTTTTCGAGACTGTCTGATCTGCATAACGACTGTTTAGATGCTGCAATTTCGCTACAAAGCGAGATAAAACAAGCACTTAAGCACTTAGATTCAACTGCAAATCATCTGGATAATGCCAGAATGACAGGAACTGGTTGCTGTGTTTTTGTGGCCTTCGAGAAAGAGAAAGATGCTTTGGTAGCAAAGAAACAACTACCAGAACAATGGTTTGGTTTTGTCGCTCAAGCGATTAATACTTCACCAGCATAACAATTGGGCTGTCGCCAAGCGGTAAGGCAACGGGTTTTGATCCCGTCATGCGCAGGTTCAAATCCTGCCAGCCCAGCCATTTTTACCGTGTCTTTTTCCTTTGTATATTGTTGGACTTGTCGTTCACTCGGTCATATAGCAATATCTATACTCCATCGCTCACTACCACCTCCGCCTCATACAAAGCAAAAATACTTGCATAAATAATTCTGCCGATCTATGTTGCGCTTATAAATTAATAGGTAATGGCACTTCCCAAAAAAACTCTGAAAAACCTTTAAAAACAGCTTTTTAGAGACCATAAACAGTTCATTCTAACTTTGCAAGTGCTTCATATTGAAAATTCTCTAAATTTTTGATATTTTCAAAAAAAATTAAGATATAAATTTATCAAAAATCACAGTGGTCAATCCACATTGGTTTTTGGCTTATTCCCTTTTACAACCAGATCCAATCTTTCTTATTGCAACGAAACGCTAAGTTTTTCGTCTGTTTGAGCGAAGCGAGTTTAGAAAAACTAGTGGAGTAAGATTAGCACCCCAAGAGTATTTCTTCGCTTTGCTCAGGGCAGCGATTGAGGGTTGCGTTGTTAGGGTGTTTTCTTTGGGTTACCTTTCTGAACAAGCAGAAAGGTGACAAAGACTAAAAGAGTAAATCAAAGATTTGTGAAAAAAGATTTTAGCTTTTAAACAAAGGATTTCAACTTGTGAAATTATTTTTGCGAATTATTGGCGTATAATTTACACACTTAAAAATCACATTATTTGCTATGTCATTAGACACAATCAAAATCTTTAGCGGCAACGCTAATCCAGGCCTCTCTTCTGAGATTATTGAGAACCTAGAAATTGACCAAAGTAAGGCCTTTGTAGGTAAATTTAGTGATGGCGAAGCACAGGTTGAAATTCTAGACAACGTTCGTGGTTGCGATGTTTTTGTTATACAGCCAACTTGCGGCCCTTCACCGGCCGAAACACTGATGGAATTATTGGTGATTGTGGATGCCCTCCATCGCTCATCTGCAGGGCGTATTACAGCAGTTGTTCCTTATTTTGGCTACTCAAGACAAGATCGTCGTTCACGCTTGACGCGTGTGCCGATTACTGCTAAATTAGTTGCCAAAATGATTGAATCGGCAGGTGTTGATCGCATTTTAACCATGGATTTGCACGCCGATCAAATTCAAGGATTTTTTGATATCCCAATTGATAATATCTACGCACAGCCTGTTTTGGTTAACGATATTCTCGCCCAAAACTTCGAAGATGTTATTGTCGTATCACCGGATGTGGGTGGCGTGGTTAGAGCAAGGGCCGCTGCAAAAAAAATCAATGATGCAGATCTTGCTATTATTGACAAAAGACGTCCAGCGCCAAACATGGTCAAAATAATGAATGTGATTGGTGATGTAGAGGGTCGCACCTGTGTGATGATTGACGACATGGTTGATACCGCTGGCACGCTTTGCCAAGCTGCCGATATTCTTAAAGAAAAAGGTGCTACCAAAGTTGTGGCCTATGCAACACACGCTGTCTTGTCTGGCAATGCAATTAACAACATTAACAACTCAACATTGGATGAATTGGTGATTACCAACACCATACCTTTGACTGCCGATGCTAAAAGCTGTTCAAAAATTAGACAACTATCAATTGCGCCTTCTCTTGCTAACGTCATCAGACGGATCAGTCAAGAGCAATCAATCAGCTCAATATTTACCGACACCAAGTAACCCCAGACCTGCCAAGGGGCTGAATTCAGGACAAAAACTTTGAGAGGCCTTGGTAACAATCATTTTAGATTTGCTGAATGATAAAAATGATTGTTACAAAGGTCTCTAGGTATAATCTTCTCTCTGTTCGCTCAAAAAATTTATTATGAAAACCACCACTAAAGAACACAAGCAAGCACTGCAAGACTTAATCATGAAAGGTAAGGAGCGAGGCTACTTAACTTACTCTGAAATTAATGACATGCTGCCTGAAGATTTGCTCACGCCTGAACAAGTTGAGCCCATTGTTAGTATTCTTGAAGAGCTGGATATTTCTGTTTCTGATGAAACACCGGATGCGGACACACTGGTTATTGAATCGGGCGCCAAAGCCCAGTCCACTTCAGCTGAAGCCGCTGTTGCTGCATTAGCTGCACTTGATTCTGAGTTCGGTAGAACAACAGACCCAGTGCGTATGTACATGCGTGAAATGGGTGTTGTGGAACTTTTAGAGCAAAAAGATGAAGTGCGTATTGCAATAGAAATTGAAGCTGGCGTTTTTGAAATCTTGCAGGCGATAACTCTTTATCCAGCAATTTCGGAATACTTCTTTAAGGCATACACTCGCTTAGAAGAAGGTAAATGTAAGATGACTGACGTTGTCATTGGCTACCAAGGCGACGCTGAAGAATTTGAAGAAAAACAAGTGCTTCTTGCCGCTCGCTTGGCCGAACAGGCCGAAGCAGCAGCTCAAGAAGAAAATGGAGATGTTGACGAAGACGAAGACGAGTTCGATGAAGAGCTAGATGAGCTGGAGTACACCGGTCCAAATGAAGAAGCAGTGTACGAGCGTTTTGCCAAAATTCAAAAAACCTTCAAAAGTTACACCAATGCCAATGAAAAACACGGCTACCAGGACGCTAAAACCGTTAAAGCAAGAAAAAAATTCTCAACGGCTATTTCGGACTTAAGGCTTGCACCTAAGTTGGTTGGTACAATGATGGAACTGGTTTCTAATCGCGTTAACGAAGTGCAAAAACAAGAAAAAATTATTCGCGAAGCGCTTAATTATGCAGGCATTGAAAAGGAAGTGTTCTACGATACATTCCCCAACAACGAAACCAACTTTGAGTGGACAAAAACAATAAAAGCTGAGGGCAAAGTCAAAGACGCACTCGCAGCCTGCATGGAAGAAATCTACTACGCCCAGAAAAACCTTTTAGAAAATCAAGAAGCCATGGAAATTACCATTGCTGAGTTAAAAGCAATCAACAAAAGATTACGTGGCGGTGACCGCAGAGCAAAGAAAGCAAAATCACAAATGATTGAAGCAAACTTACGCTTGGTAATCTCCATTGCAAAAAAATACGCTAATCGTGGCTTGCAATTCTTAGACCTTATCCAAGAGGGTAATGTTGGATTGATGAAAGCCGTTGACAAGTTTGAATACCGTCGTGGTTACAAATTCTCAACATACGCTACCTGGTGGATTCGCCAAGCGATTACTCGTTCAATTGCTGACCAAGCGCGCACGATTCGTATTCCAGTACATATGATTGAAACTATTAACAAGCTCAATCGCGTAAGACGTCAACTTCTACAAAAATTTGGTCGTGAAGCAACACCAGAAGAATTAGCAGTAGAAATGGAATTGCCAGAGTACAAGATTAACAAAATTCTTAAAATTGCTAAAGAGCCATTATCTATGGAAAATCCTGTGGGCGATGATGAGGATTCAACCATTGGTGATTTTATCGAAGATGAAAAACTCTCTTCTCCGGTTGAAATAACAACCAGAGAAAGCCTCAAAGAGACAACCAGTGATTTATTGGCAAACCTATCTCCTAGAGAGGCAAAAGTTCTGAAGATGCGTTTTGGTATTGATATGAGCACCGACCACACTTTGGAAGAAGTTGGCCGTCAGTTTGATGTTACACGTGAAAGAATTCGTCAAATTGAAGCCAAAGCTCTACGCAAACTGAGGCACCCTTCACGAGCGCATAAATTACAAAGCTTCTTGGAGTAACCGCTTAAGTTTAGGGCCTATAGCTCAGTTGGTTAGAGCAGTCGACTCATAATCGATTGGTCCTTGGTTCAAGTCCAAGTAGGCCCACCATTTTTCTTTGATCGTAACGCGACAAGAGGTATGATTAAACCCATGTTTGTCGCATTATTACCTGAACTTATCGAACTCACCTCTCAAGTTGGCGAGCGCATCATGGCGTTTCATAGAGGAAAGTTGGCTATCACCGTTAAATCGGATAATACGCCGCTGACAATCGCCGATGAAACAGCTCATAGATTGATTAGTGCAAAACTGGAACAACTCACACCAGACACGCCGATTCTTTCAGAAGAGTCGCAAGAAATCCCTTTTGCTATTCGCAAAGATTGGAATGAATATTGGCTTATTGACCCGTTGGATGGTACTCGAGACTTCCTTGATGGCAACTATGATTTTTGCATCAATATTGCTTACGTCAAAAACAACTACCCCATTTTTGGTCTCATTTATGCACCTTACAGGAAGGCTCATTATTATAGAATTCCTGGTGAAACCAGCGTAAAACTGCTTGATAATGTTTGCTACCAGCTTAAAACCTCGCAGCCAAAACGCTGGCAGCATGTTGTTATTGGTCATTACTCTTCAAAGAACAAGCACCTACAAAAACACCTCAACGAAAAAACCGATTTTGAACTTTTTCTGCTAGGTAGTGCGCTTAAATTCTGCACGATTGCCGAAGGAAAACATCATTATTACCCAAAATTCGGGCCGTGTTCGGAGTGGGATACAGCGGCTGGAGTTTGTATTCTTGAAGGGGCGGGTGGTAGCGTCATAGATCTTGATGGCAAGCCGCTTCGTTATAATACAAAAGAAGATAATGTCAGTCCTGCTTTTTTAGCTAGAGCCCAACTCTAATCAAACTGCAACGATAGATCAACTGCTCGGATGTGCTTGGTAATAGCACCAATAGAAATATAGTCAACACCTGTTTCTGCAAATTCTTGAATATTACCCTCATCAATATTACCTGAGGCCTCCAGCGGATATTTTCCATTCGCTTTTTTAACAGCTTCCGCTAACACTCTTGGGTTAAAATTGTCGCACAGTATTCGCGTGATACCGCCAATAGCAAGCGCTTGATCCAGCTGATCCAATGTTTCCACCTCAACAATCAGTGGCTTATCTGGAAACGCCTCTAAAGCTCTACCGATTGCATTCTCAAGCGAACCAATCGCAGTAATATGGTTTTCTTTGAGCATGACACAATCGTAAAGCCCCATGCGATGATTAACACCACCACCACTTTTTACCGCTTGTTTTTGCGCATGTCGAAGGTTGGGCAGCGTTTTTCGCGTATCAAGCAATTGGGTTTTGGTGTGGGCAATTAAACCCGACAAGTGTCTTGTTTGTGTGGCTGTTGCGCTCAATGTCTGCAGAAAATTAAGCGCTGTTCGTTCAGCACTAATCATAGATCGAGAGCGGCCTTTAAGTAAGCAGAGTGTTTGCCCTGGCCGTACAACACTCCCTTCTTCAATTTGCCATTGGATGTTAATATTAGGGTCAAGCTCATAGAAGCAAAGTTCTGCATAAGCAATGCCAGAAATAACCGCTTGTTGACGGCAAATAATCTTAGCCGATATCGGTTTATCATCGAGTAAACTCGATGAAATATCGCCAGTACCAATATCCTCAGACAAGGCATTAAGGACAATTTGACGCAGCAACTTAGGCATTGATAAACTCCAATATCGCTTTAGCTGATTTCTGGGCTGAGCCTTGATTAAGCTGCGTATGAATAGAGCTTAATTCAGCTATTAATTGTGTGTTATCAGCACGCAGTATGCGCAAGGAAAAATTTGCGATATTATCGGCATTTGCTTTGTCCTGAATTAGTTCTGGAACCGCCTCTTTGCCCAGCATCACGTTCGGTAACGAGATACAGTCCGTTTTCAATAAGCGTTTGGCAATTTGATAACTAATCGCTGAGAGCTTGTAGACCACAACCATTGGTACCCCAAGCATTGCAATCTCCAATGTCGCTGTACCCGAGGCAACAATAACCAAGTCCGCTTCTGAAATCTTCTGATGCGCATCGCCGATGCTAATCTCGATATCTAGGTCTGTAATTTGCTCTTCTACCCACGATTGTAAATTAGTATTCGCCAATGCCAATGAAAAACTGACCTCTTTGTCTTGCGCTTGCATAAGTCTCAAAGCGCCCAACATTTCAGGCAATAAAGATTTAATTTCCGCCTCACGAGAGCCTGGCATCAACAGTACTTTTTTACCCTGCTTGTGCCCCAGTCGTGGTGTCAAGGCTTCCGCCAAAGGATGGCCAACAAAAAGGGCTTGCTGTCCGTGCTTTTTATAAAAATCCACTTCGAAAGGAAACATACACAGCATTAGATCTGTTGACTTTTTAATTTTTTTGATTCGACCTGAGCGCCACGCCCAAACCGAAGGACTGACGAAATGAACCGTTTTAATGCCGCGAGCTTTGAGCTGTCGCTCGATCTTAAAATTAAAATCAGGGGCATCAACGCCAATAAACACGTCGGGTTTTTGTTCGCAGAAGTGGGACACCATAGTCTTTCGCAGGCGCAATAGTGAGGGTAGTTTTTTCAAAACCTCACTAAAACCCATCACATTAACTTGATTAAGATGCCAAAGTATTTGACAACCAGCAGCAGCCATTTTGTCGCCGGCCATGCCTGCTATGCGGCACTCCGGATTTAATTCAAGCAGGGATTTAACCAGTGCAGAGGCAACTAAATCGCCTGAAGTCTCTGCCGCACTGATTGCAATTTTCATTTCCTCGGTAAAGTTATTACCGGATCTTCATCGAAAGGCTTGTAGATTACCAATACACCGCCAATCACTTGGACGATAGCTGCTGCCGAAAAGGCGACAATTTTATCAATAATTTGTTGTTTTTCTTCACGATTCTCAGCACGTACTTTAATCTTTAAAAGCTCATGAATAACCATACTGGATTGCAATTCTGCAAGCACAGACTCGCTCAGACCGTGTTGCCCAACCATCACCACAGGCTTTAAGTCGTGCGCCAATGAACGTAAGTACCTTTTTTGATTATTTGTTAATTTCATGATTAAGTGTCCAGTGTAAATTCGTTTTCAAATAAAGATTCAATAGTTTCTCTCTTGCGCACAAGCGTGTGCGTGTCTCCAGAAACCATCACCTCAGCAACCCTTGGGCGGCTATTGTAATTCGAGCTCATGGTAAAACCATACGCTCCTGCAGACATCAAAGCAACATAATCACCTTGAGCCAAAGTGAGCTCCCTGCCTTTCGCCAAGAAATCTCCTGTTTCGCATACTGGGCCAACCAAATCCCAAGTATCTTTCACCCCTGTTGAATTTGCATTCACAGCAAGGGCTTTATGATAAGCGCTATAAAGTGAAGGGCGCAGCAAGTCATTCATTGCGCCATCAACAATAGCGAATGATTTTTCATCACCTTGCTTCAAATATTCTACTTGAGTGACAAAAATACCGGCATTGCCAACAATGGCTCTGCCAGGCTCAAGCAAGATTTCTAAATCGCCCACTTTGGCAAGTGCTGCTTGAATATACGCCGCAATATCGATCGTTTGTTCGTCATCATAAGTAATACCAACACCGCCACCCAAGTCCAGATGCTGAATTTCAATACCGTCTTCACTTAATTGAGAAATCAAAGCCAATACTTTATCGAGTGCATCAATAAACGGCGACACTTCAGTGATTTGCGAACCGATATGACAATCCATACCACAAACATGAAGCGAGTTTGATTGTTGCGCCTTGTGATACAAAGCCTTCGATGCGTTAATATCAACACCAAATTTGTTCTCTTTTAAACCCGTCGAAATATAAGGATGTGTTTTGGCATCCACATCGGGATTCACCCTTATCGAGATTGGCGCCTGAACACCTAATTCACTAGCGACCGATTCAATTCTATCCAGTTCGCCCGCAGATTCAACATTAAAGCAATAAATACCGATTTCGAGCGTCTGTTGAATGGCGGAACGAGTCTTAGCAACACCTGAAAATACGCATTTCGCAGGGTCGCCACCCGCGGCAATCACGCGTTGGAGTTCGCCGATGGAAACAATATCAAAGCCAGAACCCATTTTGGCGAGCACCTTAAGTACGGCTAAATTAGAGTTGGCTTTTACTGCGTAGCAGATTAAATGCGGGTGGTCGCCAAAAGCTTGATCGAATTCGCGCCAGTTGGCCTCTATTTCTGATCGAGAATAAATGTAGAGTGGCGAGCCGTACGCCGCCATCAGATCTGTTAAAGAAACAGACTCAGCATGCAAGATGTTGTTTTGAAAAGAAAATGTATTCAACGAGTTTGAGCTTAGGCAGCACTAGATGTCGACGCCGAGCCATCTTGATTTGCTGTTGCTGGCGTTAAATCACCCATTCTGCCGCACGCGCTTAGAGCGATTACAAATGAGACAATCATCGTTATTTTCAATATTTTTTTCATGGCGCTTACCGGTTTTTCTTTAATAGCGCTATTTTACACAAAGGCCTTCAACTGTTGAACAAACAAATTCCTTGTGATATTGGTGGCACCGAGGCTTTTCAAGTGTTCGTTTTCCACCTGACAATCAATCAACTTGTAAGTGCCGCTCTGCAGCAAACTGGCGAAGGCAACTTTTGAAGCATTACTCACTAGAGAGAACATCGACTCACCAAAAAACACCTCGCCTAGCGCAACTCCGTAAAGGCCGCCCACCAGTGCATCTTCCTCATACACCTCATACGAATGTGCATAGCCTTGCTCATATAGAGCGCAATAGGCGTCGATCATATCGCCATCAATCCAAGTACCGCCTTGATCGGTTCTTGTCACATTTCGACAGAATTTGATCACCTTATCAAAATTTGTATTTTTCCTTACCTCGAATCGTCCTGAACGTATGATTTTTGCCATACTTTTAGACAAATGGAAGCACTCAGGTGTCATTACCATTCTGGGGTCTGGCGAATACCAAAGTATCGGTTCCCCCTCACTGTACCATGGAAAAATACCCTTGCTGTAAGCGTCCAACAGGCGCTCGGTTGAAAGTTCACCGCCAATAGCAATAAGACCGTTAGGCTCTGTTAAAGCAAGCGATAAACTTGGAAAAGGTGTGCTGGGTTGATCGAGCCAAAACTCGCTTGGTATTTGTAGCACGGCTAACGACTGCGAATAATCTCTCTCGCCATATAAAGCGCCAAGATGCTGCGCGCCTCCGTCAAATCCTCGTGATAAGTCAGTCGCTCTAAGTCTGAAAGTTTGTGCGCTACCACTTCGAGCGGCTCTGGCTCGTCGCCTTCCTCCCAATGCTCGTACAAATCTTCTGCCAGCACAATGTGCGTAATATTGGATTGATAGCCCGGGGCTAAAGTTATGGTCTTCAAGAAAGTTAGCTTGTTAGCACCATAACCAATCTCTTCTTTGAGTTCACGATCGGCCGCCTCAATTGGCGTCTCACCAACATCAATCTTGCCTTTAGCAAGGCCAAGTTCGTAGCGTTCAGTCCCGCCTGAGAATTCATAAATCATCAGCACGGTATCATCATCCAACATTGGAATGACTAAAACCGCACCCCTTCCCTTGGGATTTAGGCGCTCGTAAGTTCTTGTAGCTCCATTCGAAAACTCAACATCCATTGACTCCACGTGGAAGATTTTACTTTTCGCAACTGTATGAACATTACTAACTTTCGGGTTTTTTCGCATATCATCATTATGACATCTATTCAGTCATCCAACAAGCGCATAACTTGGCCAAATAACTGAAAAGAAATAAATGAGTCACCCATTCATTAAAGGCTAATCAATTGTAGACAGGAAATTGTTTACAAATCTCAAGAACTTCACTCTTTAACTTACTCAGCACTAACTTCTCAGCACGACTCATTAGCGCTTGATCAATGATTGTTGCAATTTGCTCAACACGATCTTTGCCAATACCTCTTACTGATATTGGTCCAGTGCCAAGGCGCAGACCACTAGGTTTACTTCCTACATCTTGAGGAATAAAGTTTTTATTGGTAATAATTCCTATAGATTCAAGCGTTGTTTCAGCTTGTGCACCACTAAGATCTTTACTGGTCACATCAACAACCACCTGATGGGTGTCTGTCCCACCAGAAACGATGCGAAAACCTTTTTCTGCAAGTAATTTTGCAAGTAATTTTGCACTGGCTAGAGTTTGCCGCTGCACATTAATAAACTTAGCCTCTTGAGCGAGTTTTGCAATGGTTGCTTTTCCCGCAATATTGCTGACAGAACTGGTGCCCTGAGTGCCAGGAAAAACCGCTTTATCAAGCGCTTCAGCATATTCTTTCCTACAAAGAACAACTCCCCCTCGGCCTCCCATCATTGTTTTAAACGTTGTAAAAGAAACAAAATCCGCGTAAGGTAGAGGACTCGGAATCAATTTGGCCGCAACCAGTCCAGCAATATGCGCCATATCCACAAACAAATACGCGCCCACCGATTTGGCAATATAAGCCATTCTTTCATAGTCAATGAGGCGAGGGTAAGAACTGGCCCCAGCAACCAACATTTTTGGTTTGAATTTGTAAGCTTGCTTGGACAACGCATCATAATCAATCAGCTCTGTCTCAAGATCAACATTGTAATGCTTAAAAAGAAAGCACTTACTGGTCATTGAAGCAGGATGGCCATGGGTTAAATGGCCTCCATGAGCAAGACTCATCGCCAGAACTTTATCACCGATGTTCAAAACTGAATAATAAACAGCAAAATTGGCGGCAGAACCCGTATGAGGTTGAACATTCGCATGCTCTGCGTCAAATAATTCTTGAAGCCTTTCAATCGCTATGGTTTCGATAATATCTACAAATTCGCAGCCAGCATGATACCTTTTGCCGGGATAACCCTCGATTGTTTTATGATTCAACACCGAACCCATTTCTTCAAGAATGGATTTGGGCATGTGAGTTTCAGACGCAACAAGGTCTATTGTGTTTTCGATCCTTTGCCCCTCTTTTTGAATTAATTCAAAAATACGTGGGTCGCTAGTTTTTAGTTCACTCACTCCTTCTCCTAGATAGTCATCTTCAGGTGCAGTAGAGTCGCCTAAAGAGCGTTATCCGCTTTAGCAGCAAAGACAAAATCGCTCTCGGTGAGCCCATCAATCTTATGCGTCCAAATAGTCACTTTGACCTTGCCCCAAGCGAGAAAAATATCGGGGTGGTGATTTTGCTCTTCGGCCAATTCGCCCACCGCATTGGTGAAGTCTAGTGCTTTTCTAAAGTTGCTAAATTTGTATGTTCTCTGAAGATGATGCTCATCAATCACATCCCACTCTGTGCCAAGCTCGGTTTGTAGATTGGCAAGCGCCTCACCGACAAGCTTCGGCACCCAGCCGCTGCATGCAATACATTCTTTTTCTGATAAATTACTCATGATTTTATTTTATATAATTAAACGACTAAGTTAAATGCCATATATATAACGCCAGAGACAACAAACAAGGGCGTAATAATGTTTAGTGCCTTAAAGCCCTTGATATAGGCCATAAAACACACAGGAAGATACACGGCTTGAAAAACTGGGAAGAACCATCCCATGGCAGACAATTTGTAAATGACAAGGTAAAAAACAAAGAAATTAACAACAATTCCTAGCCAAAATAAAGCATGCTCCCAAGTGGCGTAGCGCCCTTGTACTCTTTGGATTGTGCTGGATAGTGACACTACCCTTGCATCACCAGACTGAGTGACATGTACAACGCGCCCGAGATGACAAACAAGGGAACAATAATGTGTAGCGCCTTATAGCCTTTTGAATAAGCTATAAAGCACACAGCAAGGTATAGCCCTTGGAAAACTGGTATTAACAGGCCGACGTAGGATTGGCTAGAAATGACAAGATAAAATACCCAGAAATTACCAACAAGTCCCAACCAAAATAAAGCATGCTCCCAAATGGCATAGTGTGATTTAATCCTTTCAATTGTAGTAGAAGTGGACATTAACTCTCCAAAATAATTATAAAACGGTGAACAAAAACAACAGTTTAACGTTATTTTGCTGCTTGGCTGGTATTGTACTTGGCTGACACTAAAAAGGCTTAGAATCACTAAAAAAGATTAAAACCGATACCTATTAACACCAAACCAACACTACGCTCAAGCCAATGCGCAAGCGAGACATTATCGCGCATAAACTGCGTTAGACGCTCACCCAAAAACACCAAACCACACTCAATGATCAACGCGTTGGTAATCACAACCAAGCCTAAGAATATAAACTGCCAAAAATAACTGCTGCTCTCGTTATCAATAAATTGCGGGATGAATGCGAGAAAGAAAAGTGCAGTTTTTGGGTTGAGTAAATCCACCAAAATCGCTTGATAGTAGATGCGCCACGCACAGTGTTGCTTTGTTGTTTCACTTCTCTCTTTCTCGGAATTGTCAGGCGATTTAAACGTCGCGGCGATAGTGACGTAGCCCAAATAAATTAAATAAAATGAACCGACCCACTTTATCGCACTAAAAATATCGGGAGAGGTCTCAAGTATAGCTGATAGACCAAGCCCTGCCAAACTGGCGTGAATCATCGCGCCACTGCAAACGCCTATAGAGGAAAGTAATCCCGCTCTTCGCCCCTGAGCGATGGTTTTCGACATGATATACATCGTGTCAGGTCCTGGAGCAATATTGAGAATGGTACAAGCGGTTATAAAAAACCACCACTGTTCAACGGACACAGTTATTTAGAGGTTACTGACAACAATCATTTATTAAGTTCGTTATAAGTTATCAACGATGAAGTGTCGCTATAAGTGTGGCCTTTATCCATAAGGTTGACATAGCGATCGTAAACCTCTTGGGTAAAGTCCAACTGGGATTTATTGTCTTTGGCTCGATCCAAGCAATACCCCAAATCCTTCACCATCCACTTAATAGCAAAGCCAAAATCGAACTCCCGCTTGTGCATAGTGCTGGCACGATTATCCATTTGCCAAGATTGTGCTGCACCACCGGAGATTGCTGAAAGCAAGCTGTCCATATCCATGCCTTCCGATTCAGCAAACAACAAACCTTCAGATAGGCCTTGTAAGAGTCCAGCAATACAAATTTGATTGACCATTTTGGCCAGTTGACCGTAGCCAGACTCGCCCATGTAACTGATGTTTTTCGAGTACGATTCAATGAGTGGTGTTGCGCACTCTAAGGCGTCCTTATTACCACCCGCCATTACGCTAAGCACACCATTCATTGCGCCCGCCTCACCACCACTAACCGGTGCATCAATAAAGCAAATATTTTTTTCCTTCAATGTGTCACTCAGATGCTGGGCCAATTTAAACGAGGTGGTTGTGTGGTCAATAAATATTGCACCTTCTTTGAGATGTGGGTAAAGACCACTTTCAGAAAAAACAATTTCCATCATGTCTTCATCCTTGCCTGCACACGTCATGATGACATCAGAATCGGAGACCGCCTCTTCAAGTGTGGCCGACATTTTGCCCTCGAACTCACCCAACCATTGCTCTGCTTTTGCACTTGTGCGGTTGTAAATCGTAACATTGGCCAAGCCCGATTTGGACAAATACCCCGCCATGTGGTAGCCCATTGTGCCAAGCCCGATGAAAGTCACGTTTCTTTTATTGTTCATAATTAATCCTTGATTGAGATCTTTACATGTTGAGAATTATACGGCTATGTTTGACGTTATCATGCTCTGATAAATCAAACAATTTTCAATTTAGTAGAAAAACCACCCAAATAAAATAATTAAATCATAGAATTAGCCTTAAATTGGAAATATTTTGATATAAATAGCTGTTTTTTACATTAAATTGGCTATTTATTGATATTTTTTAGTTATATTTGACTATTTTTTTACTTATTTTCAATTATTTATGAAAAAACCAGATTATTGGCACGAATCACTAGATTATCTTTGTAATAAAGATGAAATATTAGCTAAAATAATCAAAAAACACAATGATTGTGTTTTAGTGGCGCGGAGCAATGCACTAGAATCTCTCTTAGGTTCGATTGTAGCGCAACAAATATCCGTTAAAGCCGCTGCAAGTATCTGGGGCAGAATCATTGATGTTGTTGGCGAAATAACAACAGCTAACGTACTTGAAGCCGGATTTGATAAATTAAGAGCGTGCGGACTCTCCAATCAAAAGACTCAGTATTTCATTAATATTGCCGAGCACTTTAAGGCCAATAAAATCAATGACGCTTCCCACTGGCAAAATCGCGACTACGGCGAAATTGTTACGGAACTCACCAGTATTAAAGGCGTTGGCCCTTGGACGGCACAAATGTTTGGCATGTTCTACCTGCTGCAGCCCGACATTTTCCCACTCAAAGATCTGGGGATTATTCGCGCGATTAATCAACTCTATTCAAGCGGCGATAAAGATTTAGAAATGAGCGAAATTATTAATATTTCAAATCAATGGCAACCCTATAGAACCGTTGCTGCCTTATTTTTATGGCGCTTTATTGATGGCGAGTAAAATCTATATTGGCCTTGTGCCACAAAATGCGTCATTATATTAATGGAGAAAACCTCTATACAAATTGCAGTTCACAATGGTAGAATAATCCCCATACCTAGTCCCAGGAGAAGAAAAATGGAAAATGAGCAACAAACATCGTTCAATCCATACAAATCAATCTGGCTTCAACCACGTTCAACCATTCAGTACATTGTTGATACCAATCCAACTTATCTGGTATTGGCACTACTTGCGCTTACAGGCGTTGCGTATGGTATTTCTGCGGCAAGTGCAGAGGGCTGGGGTTACGACATGTCGTTACTCTGGGTATTTTTAATTATTGCAGCCATTTTTCCTCTGATTACGATCCTTTTGTTGTACATAGTAAGTGGCTTGACTTGTTGGACTGGAAAATGGCTGGGCGGCAAAGCAACTCAAGAGCAAATCCGCGCCGCTTATGCGTGGAGCTATATTCCAATCATTGCCACCATTGCCCTCTATGTCCCCTTGTTCATGTTCTACGGCTTCGACTTGTTTAACTACCAGCATATTACATTTTCAGATCCACTCCCAATGGTGCCCGCGCAAAGTGGTGTTGCGTTTGTGATCGTTGCTATTGCTGAGGTTGTTTTGAATGTATGGTCGTTTGTGATTGCCCTGCACTGCTTAGGCCAAGTGCAAGGTTTTTCTGCTTGGAGGGCGCTGGGCAATCAAGCACTAACAGCACTAGTCTTGTTTGTGCCGATTGTCGTTATTATTATGATTCCCGTTATTTTGTTTGCCGTTTCACAAGCATATTAACCGCGAAAATAGTCAAAAAAATAGCTGTTTTTGAGGGCTCGACACGACAACCAAAAGATCGCTTTTTTTCTGAGATGTGATTATTAAATAAGCTTAATTTTATTTATTTCGAGGCGTAAGGCATTCGTAAAACAGGAGTTTATAAATTATAAATGACTGTTTTTAAGAATGCCGACAACAAAGAAATTAGCAAAATTAACTTATTTAAGAGCAGCGACCACCAAGTCACCCATTTCCTCAGTACCGATAACAGTATCACCCTGTGCAGCAATATCGCCAGTGCGATAACCTTGATCAAGCACGGAGTTAACCGCAGCTTCAATCTTGTCTGCCAATACCACTTGATTAAGCGAGTAGCGTAACATCATCGCAACCGAAAGAATAGTTGCTAACGGGTTGGCAATGTCTTTGCCAGCAATATCTGGCGCAGAGCCGTGAATTGGTTCGTACATGCCGAAGTTGTCTTTGTTAAGCGAGGCCGAAGGCAGCATGCCAATCGAGCCTGTTAGCATTGCCGCGCAATCGGACAATACATCACCAAACAGGTTACTGGTAACCATGACGTCGAATTGTTTTGGCGCTTTGACGAGTTGCATTGCGGCGTTGTCAACGTAAATATGCGAAAGCTCAACATCCGGATAGTCCTTAGATACTTCTTCCATCACCTCACGCCACAATTCACACACTTCCAGCACATTGGCTTTATCAACCGAACAAACGCGCTTGTCTCTTTTTTGTGCAATTTGGAATGCCGAATGACCGATTCGAGCAATTTCTGATTCGAAATAAGTGGCCGAGTTAATGCCAAAACGCTGGCCGTCTATGACTTCGATGCCACGAGGCTCACCAAAATAAATACCACCAACCAACTCACGAACAATCATCAAGTCCAAGCCTGAAACAATTTCTTCTTTAAGTGACGACGCGCCCACTAATTGCGGATAAAGAATCGCAGGACGAAGGTTGGAAAATAAATCCATCTCCGATCTAAGGCCGAGCAAACCCCGTTCCGGGCGAAGCGGTCGGTCTAAGGCTTCCCATTGGTAACCACCAACGGCGCCAAGCAAGATAGAGTCGCATTCTTTTGCTGCTTTTAATGTTTCTTGCGGTAATGGTGAGCCGGTTTCGTCATAAGCGCTGCCGCCAATTAGGCCGTGAACAAGATTCATGCCTAAATTGTTATTGGCATTCAGTGAATCGATCACTTTTAATGCTTGCGCAATGATTTCCTTACCGATGCCATCACCTGGCAGAACTAATATACTTGACATGACTTAACCTTGAATTAAAAACTGTGTGTGCATTTTACTTGAGGCGCCTTAGCGTGAAATAATTTTTCAC
>JBBWVS010000131.1:0-36990 GCA_050256335.1 Gammaproteobacteria bacterium
GTGTTGATTTTGTTATTAATTTTCTTGGCTGTTTTGAGTGCTTCAAGCGTATCTGCAGTTTCGCCGCTTTGTGAAATGGTGACGAAAAGTGTTCCATCCAAGAGAATTGGGTGGCGATAGCGATATTCACTAGCCACTTCAATGTTGCAGCGAATTTTAGCAATGTCTTCAAACCAGTATTTTGCAACAAGGCCGGCATTGTAACTGGTGCCACAGGCAATAATTTGAACCTGCTTAATCTTCTTGAAGATGCGATGTGCTGTAGAGCCAAAGGCAGAAATCAAAACATTTTCTTTGGTAATGCGTGATTCCAGAGTGTCTCTGATTGCTTGTGGCTGCTCAAAGATCTCCTTTTGCATAAAGTGCTGATAGTCGCCCAAAGCTACCTGACCACTTTTAAGTTTTGAGGTTTTAACAGGGCGTTCAACAACATTGCCTTTGACGTCATAAATTGTGACTTTTTCCAAAGTAATCTCGGCAATATCACCCTCCTCAAGAAAGATAAATTCTTTAGTGACTGGTAATAATGCCATTTGATCTGAGGCAATATAGTTGCCATTTTTACCAATACCAATGACCAGTGGTGAGCCTTTGCGTGTGGCAATCAGTGTATTCGGATATTCGGGAGAAATTACTCCAAGACCATAGGCGCCTTCGAATGTGCTTATGGCTTTCTGGACGGATTCAAGCAGTGTTTCACTGGATTGCATCGCCAAATGAATGGCGTGGGCGATGATTTCAGTATCTGTGTCTGAGGTGAATTTATAGCCTTGGTCTTTTTGCGAACTTTTGAGGTCTAGGTAATTTTCTATAATGCCGTTATGGACAACACTGACGCTGTGATTACAAATATGTGGGTGGGCATTTTTATTGGACGGTTCACCGTGCGTTGCCCAGCGAGTATGAGCAATACCAATATTGCCGACTAAAGGGGTTTTTTTCTCTTTGATGCGATTTTCAAGGTTGATCACCTTGCCAACAGCGCGAGCACGATTAAAGCGATTGTTTTTGCATAAGACGACAGCGCCTGCAGAGTCGTAGCCACGGTATTCTAGGCGCTTTAATCCGTCCAGTAAAACAGGGGTGATGTCTTTATTGCTAACTCCGCCAACGATTCCGCACATTATGGTGACCTTTGTAACAAGTTCTTTGAATGTGATAATGACATTTTTATTATTTTACAAGGCATAATTTTTTGAAACTCTATTTGTTGTCTACTGATTAAATTTAATACAGGAAGTTAGGAGTGCGAAGCTTGCCCTTGGGTGAAATTTGTATCCCTGCGGGCTGAAGCCAAAAAAGGTAAAAATTGCACAGATATTCTTATCAATAGCACAAACTATTAAGTGCGAATTTTTACACTATTTTTATTCATTTTTTGCGTCCAGAAAATCTTAAAGCACTTGTTACAAAGGTCTCCTGTAAACTAAAAAAGCTAATAGTCAAGATTATAGTGAACAATTGCACTGCGGTGCAATAGAGCATTCATCATATTAAAGAATAAGCCTCTCACCCATTAAACAGCGACGACAGATTTCTTTGGTAAGACTATCCGGTGTTGTTTGCCAATTAAATTCATTAACAAGCTTAAGCGCTCATCCGAGTTGTAGCTATTGAAAATAGCCTCACAGCCTGTAAAAACACCTTCGGTTATTTGCACCTTATCACCGGGCTGAAAGCTCTCTAATTCTATAACCTTGTTAACGGTTTGGTTGTGGCGATCCTTGATACAGTCGATAACTTCATCGGGCACTTTAGCAAACTGCAGGCCAAATCTGACAAAATTAGACACGCCTCTAGTGGAGCGGATGGGCGTCCAGTTTTGAGACGTGTCGTCCAGTTGAATAAACAGATAACGTGGAAATAGCGATACAGTTTTATTGTTAATAACCGCTTTTGGGTGGAAAACTGTAAAGTTCTGATTGAGTAAATTTTGCTCGGCAATTTGCCCTTGTCTGGGTTTCGATTGAATCAGGTACCAATTTTTCATACAGGTCATTATAAATGACAATGCTGCTCAAGTTAACCTCTGTTGTTGCATTTCAGCAATCGGAGCGTAACGCTGTTTTAGACTATAATCCCTAGTCAATGAAAGCAGACCTACACAATCATTCATACTACTCCGATGGCGTATTGTCACCAAGCGCAGTGGTTGCTCTTGCCAGTGAGTCGGGCTGTGATTTGTTTGCATTAACGGATCATGATACAACAGATGGCCTGAATGAGGCCATTGAAGCAGCAGCTGAACTGCCAGTAAACTTGGTTACTGGTGTGGAAATATCGGCTTTTTGGCGCAATATGACCATTCATATCGTTGGTCTGAATGTTGATATTAAGAACGAGACTTTACAAGCTGGCTTACAACACAACCAGGCATTACGGACCGAGCGAGCTGAAAAAATAGCCCTAGGGCTGAGGCGTGCAGGCATTGCAGACGCTATGGAAAAAACACAAGCACTCAGTAAAACACCGATGTTAACTCGCACTCATTTTGCGCAAATGTTGATTGGAGAGGGTTATTGCAAGGACATGAAAACCGTTTTTAGACGTTTTTTGGTAGGCAAGAAACCTGGCGGCACTCGAGTTGAGTGGAAGGAATTTGACGAAGTTATTAACTGGATACACGCTGCGGGTGGTAAGGCGGTGTTAGCACATCCTTTTCGCTATCGTATGACAAACACCAAAATTAAGAAAATGTTGCTGGATTTTAAAGAAGCAGGCGGTGACGGTATGGAAGTAGTCACAGCAACCAGCACTCCTGATGAGATAAGTTGGAGTGCACAATGGGCAAGCGAATTTAATTTACTGTCATCGTGCGGTTCGGATTATCACGGCTGGCCAAATCAAAGAATTCAAATGGGTCGATTGGCCGACTTACCGGAATACAGTAATGAAATTTGGAGGTATCTTGAAAGGCCTTTACACAAGCCATTATAAATTTGATAGTAGAATTTTAAATGTCAACATTAATCAGTATTCATCCAGATAATCCACAAGATCGCTACGTCAAGCAAGTAATTGATGTGCTTCATTCCGGCGGTGTTATTGCCTATCCGACAGATTCAGGTTATGCACTTGGCTGTACACTGGGCAATAAAAATGGCCTAGAGCAAATTAGGCGTATTAGACAGCTGGATAAACACCACCACTTCACCCTGATGATGCGTGATTTAGCCCACGTGGGGGAATACGCAAAGCTTGATAACACCTCATTTCGTTTGATGAAAAAGATATTGCCTGGCGCTTACACTTTTATCCTCGAAGGCACAAGAGATGTACCCAATCGATTGCTGCATATCAAAAGAAAAACGATTGGCTTGAGAATATCACATCACAAAGTTGTGCAAGCGATTTTGGATGGTTTGGATGAGCCATTAATGAGCGTTTCACTGATTCTTGGAGACACGGAGTTTTATAACGCTTGGGATGTTGAGGACAGCGTTGGCAATGCCGTTGAGATTGTTATTGATGCAGGGCACTGCCCACCCGAGCCTACGACTGTGATTGATCTCTCAGGAGAACACGCTGTTGTTGCAAGACATGGTGCAGGTAGTGTTGAATTGCTGAGTTAAGCGGTGTTTTTCCACTTTTACGAAACTTACACTCTATGAGTGTAAAGACGGACTTGCTATCGTTAAGTAATTACAATATAATTACTTACTATGGCACAAATAATTAAAATTGGTAATTCGCAAGGTGTGCGCATCCCAAAGCCAATTGTTGAGCTGGCTCAACTGGAAGGCAAGGAGTTGAACTTTGTTGTACTCGGTGAAGGCTTACTCATTACTGCATCAAAAAATCCGCGAGTGACTTGGGCTAACTCACCTACATCTAAGGAAGTAGTATCAACATGGAAATGGTAGAAGAAAATTTGAATCGATTTGATGTCTGGCTGGTATTAAAAAACCCCGATAAAGGTCGCGTCGTTGACAATCTAGGTCTTTGTGCAATCGTCTCACCAGATGAGTTGAATACTCTGCCCAATAGAATTGTTGCACCGATGACAACCGAGTGCGAAAAACTGCCCAGTCGTGTTGAATGTAATTTTGATAATTCGAAAGGCCATATCATGCTTGATCAAATGCGTGTTATTGACAAGCTTTGCTTTGTTAAAAAGCTGGGCACCTTAGAGCCTGAAGTCCATCCAAAATTATGCGACTGCCTGCAGGAGTTCTTTGCTCTGTAGGGCGCCTGTGCGTATAATTAGCCAATTCGATAATTTAAGATCCACATGAAAGCCGCTGAAATCAGACAAAAATTCCTCAGTTATTTTGAAAGTCATGGTCACACAGTCGAGCCGAGTGCCTCACTGGTTCCTCATAACGACAAAACACTGCTTTTTGTCAATTCCGGTATGGTGCCGTTTAAGGATGTTTTTATTGGTGCAGTCAAACGAGACGACAAGCGTGCGGTTTCTTGCCAAAGGTGCGTCAGAGCAGGTGGCAAACACAACGACTTAGAGAATGTTGGCTACACAGCGCGCCACCACACATTTTTTGAAATGCTGGGCAATTTCAGTTTTGGTGATTATTTTAAAAGTGAAGCCATCGGTTTTGCATGGGAGTTCTTAACAGAAGAGTTAAAACTACCCAAAGAAAAGCTTTGGGTGAGTGTTTTTGAAGACGACGACGAAGCGGTTGATATTTGGGTTAATGAAATTGGCTTCCCTGCGGATCGCATCTCTCGTTGTGGTGCAAAGGATAATTTTTGGCAAATGGGTGATACTGGCCCTTGTGGCCCTTGCAGTGAAATCTTTTATGATCATGGTGATCATATCCAAGGTGGCCCTCCAGGCACACCTGAAGAAGATGGCGATCGTTTTATCGAAATTTGGAATTTGGTCTTTATGCAGTTTGACCGCCAACAAGACGGCACACTTGTGCCCCTTAAGGCGCCAGGCATTGATACTGGCATGGGCTTGGAGCGCTTGGCAGCGGTTCTGCAACATGAGAACAACAACTACGACATTGATAGCTTTAAGGAAATTACCGCCGAGATTGTTGACTTAACACCAAAAGAAAGCAACATTACTGATGACAATGCTTCTGTTAGGGTGATTGCTGATCATATTCGCTCAACAGCCTTTATGATTGTTGACGGCATTCTGCCATCCAATGAGGGCAGGGGTTATGTTCTACGAAGAATTATTCGTCGTGCTATTCGTCACGGACACACGCTAGGCATTAAAGACGTGTTCTTTTACAAGTTGGCATCAGTTTTGGCCAGCCAATATAAAGTTGCTTGTCCTGAAATGGCTGAAAATCTTGCTAATGTTGAGAAGGTACTCAAGAAAGAAGAAGGGCGCTTTATTCAGACGCTTGACCTTGGAATGGGTATTTTAGAATTAGCAATTAGCGAATTAAAAGGCACAGAAATTGACGGTGAAACAGCCTTTAAGTTATACGACACTTATGGTTTCCCAGTTGACTTGACTGCTGACGTTGCCAGAGAGCGTGGATTAACCATTGATATGACAGGCTTTGACAAGGCGATGGACGAGCAGAAAAATCGCGCTCGCCAAGCCGGTGATTTTGACGCCAATGCCACTTCTGTTGCCATTGATGAAGCGACAAACTTTTTGGGTTATGCACTCTATGAGAGCACGGCCAATATTGTAGCTATTATTATGGACGGCGCCAAAGTTGATTCAATCAACGTGGGCGATGAAGCGATCATTATCCTAAATCAAAGTAGCTTTTACGGCGAATCCGGCGGACAAGTTGGCGACAGTGGTACGCTTGTGGCAAGTAGAGCAGAATTTCGAGTGATTGATACACAAAAACAGGCTTCAAGTGCTTTTGAGCATTATGGCACTTTAACCAGTGGCACAATAAGTGTGGGTGATACTGTTGAGGCTAAAGTTGATGTTGAGCGACGCAAGAAGATCATGAACAACCACTCAGCAACACACCTCATGCATGAAGCGCTAAGACAAGTCTTGGGCGACGGTGTGCAACAAAAAGGCTCGTTGGTTGAGTCGGATAAATTTCGCTTTGACTTTTCTCACGATGAGGCCATGACTAGCGAAGATCTTAATAAAGTTGAGGCGATTGTCAACAGACAAATTCTTGGAAATAGTGCCGTTGAGACTGAAGAAACCGACATTGAAACTGCCAAGAAAAAAGGCGCAATGGCACTCTTTGGCGAAAAATATGGCAACAGCGTGCGCGTACTTTCGATGGGCGATGATAACTTCTCGGTCGAGCTTTGCGGCGGCACCCATGTGGAGCGTTTAGGCGATATTGGTCGCTTTAAAATTCTATCAGAAAGTGGTATTGCAGCCGGTATTCGCCGTATTGAAGCGGCTACAGGATTCGATGCTTACCAATTAGATAAGAAGGCAGAATCCAACCTTAATCAAATTGCAAAACTGACCAAGTCAAACAGTGCGCAAGCTGTGGATAAAGTTGCGCAGCTGATTAAAAATCAAAAAGCGCTTGAAAAACAAATTGCGTCGTTCCAAAAACAATTGGCCAGCTCTCAGGGTGACGAATTAACCGATCAAGCGAAAGAAGTGAATGGTGTCAAGTTGCTTGCGACTGAAGTCACAGGTGTTGGCGCTAAAGATTTACGTGATTTGGCGGACAAACTAAAAGACAAATTAGGTTCGGCAGTGATTGTACTGGCAGCGGTTGATGGCGATAAAGTTGCTTTGGTTGCTGGAGTAACCAAGGATTTAACCGACAAATATCAAGCCGGAAAAATCCTGAATCATGTTGCGATGCAAGTCGGCGGTAAGGGTGGTGGTAGGCCGGATATGGCACAGGGTGGTGGTACGGATCCTAGTGGATTGGAGACTGCGCTAGCTTCCGTTAAAGATCTTCTTTAGGGTTGCGGACACTTTTTCCTAATATCTTTGTTGTCAGAATTTTCAAATCAGTCATTTACAGTTTGTAAACTCCTGACTTTCAAATTCTTTACGCCTTAATATAAGAAAAAATCACCTCGCAATGGGTGGTGTGCAAAGGTATTTTAGTTGCGGCTCATTTTTTTGGTCGATTCAAGCTAGTCATTTACTTTTCGTAAACTCCTATTTTGAATCTTCCTTATGCCTTGCCATAGATAAAAATCTCTCCGTAATCATTCCACGAGTATAGATAATTGCATCGCAAAGGATGGTTGCAGAGATATTGCGATTTTGTCTAGATTTTGTTAGCCGGCTAACTTAATGATTTACTTGGTTTTTGTTGAACGGGTATAATATTTCGCCTATGGATTGGATGCAGTTATCACTACAAACGGATCAAGCGAATGCAGATTTAGTTTCTGAGGTGTTGATGGGTCTGGACTCGATGTCGATTACTTATTTAGACACACATGATGACGCTATTTATGAGCCACCAGTGGGTGAAACACCATTATGGCAGCACGTCACCATTACTGCCTTGTTTGATATGGGTGTTGATCAGGGCCACGTTAGCAAAACATTATTGGATTTGTGCAATACCAAGATATTGAATTTTGAGGTGCTGGCAGATCGCGTGTGGGAAGATGAGTGCAAGAAAGATTTTCATGCAATGCAATTTGGCAATCGAATTTGGATTTGTCCATCGTGGGAGGCTCAGTCTGAACTGCCTAGTGACGCCATTGTGATTGATATGGATCCTGGCTTGGCGTTTGGTACCGGTACGCATCAAACAACGGATTTGTGTTTGCAGTATTTAGATAATTATCCGCTCCAAGATTTGACGGTGATTGACTATGGCTCTGGCACGGGTATTCTGGCGATTGCAGTGGCAAAATTAGGGGCAACAAGTGTTGTCGCTATTGATAACGACCCGCAAGCGGTGCTGGCAACAAAAGCCAATGTTGCGAATAACCAATGCGATAAGATTATTGCCATCCATCATACCGATGATAATGTAGTATTTGAAAAGTGTGATTTATTGATTGCTAATATTCTGGCCAATCCATTGGTGGAGTTGGAATCAACTTTTTCTGGCCTTGTTAAAGAGGGTGGCAGTATTGTTCTTTCCGGTATTTTGGACGAACAATTAGAGATGATATTAGAGGCGTACAAAGGGCATTTTGATGGCCTTGAAGTGCAGAAAAAAGACGAGTGGTGTCGAGTTTCTGGCGCTAGAAATAATAAGTAAAAATAACAAGTAAAAAATAACAATTAAGATTATATTATGACGCAAACAGCAACAAAACCTATTAAAGCAGTCTCCCTTATTTCTGGCGGCCTAGACTCACTCTTAAGCACCAAGCTGATGATTGACCAAGGCATTCATGTCGAAGGCATTAACTTTTTTACGGGTTTTTGTGTTGAGGGCCACACCCATGCCATTCGTAAACAGAAAAAAGACAAGCCAAAGCGCAATAACGCCCTATGGGTTGCTGAGCAATTAGGCATCAAACTGCATATTATTGATGTTATTGAAGAGTATCGTGACGTGCTTTTAAACCCTAAGCACGGTTACGGAAAAAACATGAACCCATGCCTTGACTGCAAAGGTTTTATGGTGAGAAAAGCCAAAGAATGGATGCTTGAGAACGACTTTGATTTTATTATTACCGGTGAGGTGATGGGTCAGAGACCGATGTCGCAGCGTAAAGAAACTATGCCTATCGTGCAACAAGAGTCTGGCGCTAATGATTTACTATTGCGCCCACTGTGCGCAAAGCACCTTCCACCCACCAAGCCCGAGCTTGAAGGTTGGGTCGATCGTGAGCAGTTGCTCGATTTTTCAGGTCGCAACAGAAAACCGCAAATGGCTTTGGCCAAGGAATACGGCTTTGATGATTATGCTACACCGGCTGGCGGCTGTTGTTTTTTAACCGATAAAAAGTACTCGGATAAGTTGGTTGATATGTGGGAAGCTCGAGGTTCTCGCGAATATCAACTGGATGATCTGATGATGCTTAAGGTTGGACGACATATTCGTCCCAATAAGCGTTTTAAGTTAATTGTTGCCAGAGAAGAGGGTGAGGTTAAATTTATGGAGGGTTATCGTAACCAATACTCCAATCTTTACCCAACCAGTTGCAACGGGCCTTTAGCGCTGATTGATGGCAAGCCCAATCAGGAAGATCTTAAAACCGCTGCAAGAGTGATAGCGCGTTACTCTCAAGGCAGGCAAGAAGCTTCTGTTGATGTAGAAGTTCGATTGGAGTCTGGTGTTCAGCAGTTGTTTAGGGTGGAGCCGTTGTCTGAGATTCCACAAGAGTGGTTTATCTAAGCCAAAGAACTAAATTCATTTAATCTCTTTGTTTTCGTATTTCTTCTTTAGTCATTTAGAGTATCTAAACTCCTTTCAGAAGAAAGACTTCATGCCTCGATATTAAAAGAATTAAATCCTTTGTAAATGGGTTGCTGTGATTTTCCCCTAAGTCGTTTAGGTTAACTAAAGTCCTGTCGAAAAAAAAACAGGCGCGCCTCAAGCTTGCAAGAATTCCATAATGTGTTGACTGTGTGTAGTTGATTGACTGGTTATCCGCCACCAACAGCTTTAATAATTTCGATTTTATCGTTATTAGAAAGTGTAAATTCTTCGTGTGTGGATTTTGGGATGATTGCCTCATTGACTTCAATTGCAATTCTCTGGTCTTGGCAGTCTAAATGGTTTATTAAGTCTAGGATATTGGCGTTATCGGGTAGTTTGACATTTTCACCGTTGACGAGCAAATTCACAATAATTATTTTCCATGATGAATGGCACAATTATAGCAGTGAATCGTAAAATTGATCTTCAATAAAAAACCTTCGCATGGTAAAATTTACCAAGTTTTGTGTGTGATTTTTATTGGAGATTTATTTTGCCTCAACCCGCCTTATTAGCACTTGAAGATGGTCAACTTTATTGGGGTCAGTCAATTGGCTCTAATGGTGTTACAGTTGGAGAGGTGGTATTCAATACCGCCATGACTGGTTATCAGGAAATCCTTACCGACCCTTCTTATTCGCAACAAATTGTTGCGCTCACCTACCCTCATATTGGCAATACTGGCGTCAATAAAAATGATGAAGAATCTGACGCAATTTATGCTGCCGGTCTTATTATCCGTGATTTGCCGTTAGCGCTTAGCTCTTGGCGTTCGCAGATGAGTCTTGATGAGTACTTATCAAGCAATAATATTGTTGCTATTTCAGATATTGATACTCGTGCATTAACGCGGCATCTTCGTCTTAACGGTGCGCTCAAGGGTTGTATTGTTGCTGGTGAAGATATTGATGAAAAAGAAGCGATTGCTAAAGCGCAAGGTTTTGCCGGGCTGAAAAACATGGATTTGGCAAAAGTTGTTTCAACTGTTGATTCCTACAGTTTTAATCAGGGCAGTTACGATTTGGAAACATCTGACTTTATTAAAACAGAAGCAAAATTTAAAGTCGCTGTTTATGATTACGGTGTAAAGAGAAATATTTTAAGAATGCTGGTTGATCGTGGCTGTGAATTAACCGTTTTTAATGCACAAACGAGCGCAGAAGATATTTTAGCAATTGAACCTGATGGGGTCTTTCTTTCCAACGGTCCGGGTGACCCGGAACCTTGCGATTACGCCATTGAAAGCATTAAAACTTTACTCGATAAAGACCTGCCTATTTTTGGTATTTGTCTGGGTCATCAGTTATTGTCGCTTGCCAGTGGTGCAAAGACCGAGAAAATGAAATTTGGCCACCACGGTGCCAATCACCCAGTGCAAGATCTGGCCACTGGGCAGGTAATGATTACTTCGCAGAATCATGGTTTTTCGGTGTCAGAAGTTGATATGCCTGCGCATTTAGAGGTCACTCATCGATCCTTATTTGACCAAACCATTCAAGGCGTTCGTGTTAAAGGCAAGTCCGCTTTTAGTTTCCAAGGTCACCCCGAAGCCTCACCCGGTCCGCACGATGTTAGTGGTTTGTTTGATCAATTTATTGGGAGTATGTCGACATGAAAAAAACCTTTATTAGCTTGTTATTGACGCTTTCTCTGGCGTTTTCTGCTGTGGCAAACAACGACCCTTTCGAGAGCATTAATCGCGTATTTTTTAGTTTTAATCAAAGCTTAGATGAGGTTTTGATTAAACCTGCTGCAAGAAGTTATGAAAAAATTGTGCCGTCGTTTTTTAAAGATAGATTGGGTGATTTTTTCTCCAATTTAGGCGATGTGGCTACTGGTGCAAACCAATTGTTACAATTTCGCTTTGACGAAGGTTTTGAGACAGTGGGTCGTGTAGTGGTCAACTCGACTGTGGGTTTGGGTGGCTTGTTTGATGTTGCTAGTGAGATGGATCTTAAAAAAGGTAATGAAGATTTTGGCCAAACAATGGGCGCTTGGGGTATTGGTCAAGGCCCTTATATTGTATTGCCGTTTTTTGGTTCAACAACGCTTCGTGACTTGAGCGGTACATTGGCCGATGCAAAGCTAGACGCGAGCATGTTTGATGGCTTGGACGGTGTTGAGAAAAGAACATTGAATGCGCTGGATGTACTCAGTGCAGAAAAAGATAAAACACAAGTGGTCGTTTCGTTTGCATCAGACGATGCTTATACAGTTCAGCGACAATTGTATTTTAGTGAGAGAGAAATGGCCATTTTGGATGGCCTGCCAGCCGTTAGTGGTGAATAATTTTATATAGAGAATCATGCCAAAAAGACAAGACATAAAAAGCATTTTAATCATTGGCGCAGGCCCTATTGTAATTGGTCAAGCCTGTGAGTTTGATTATTCGGGTGCGCAGGCATGCAAAGCGCTACGCGAAGAGGGTTACCGAGTGATTTTGATAAACTCAAATCCAGCCACAATCATGACCGATCCAACAATGGCGGACGCGACTTACATTGAGCCAATCGAGTGGAAAACGGTTGAAAAAATCATCGAAAAAGAAAGACCCGATGCTCTATTGCCAACAATGGGCGGTCAAACAGCGCTTAACTGCGCACTGGATTTAGACTATAACGGCGTATTAGAAAAGTACAATGTGGAAATGATTGGCGCCAACAAAGAGGCCATTGACAAAGCGGAAGATCGTGATTTGTTCCGTAAAGCAATGCTGAAAATTGGCCTAGATATGCCCAAGGCTGCCGTTGCCCATAATTTAGACGATGCCTTTAGGATTCAAGAAACGGTCGGGTTTCCAACAGTTATTCGCCCTTCATTTACGATGGGCGGTTCTGGCGGTGGTATTGCTTACAACAAAGAGCAATTTGTTGAAATTTGCCAGCGCGGACTGGATTTATCTCCGACTAATGAACTGTTGGTCGAAGAGTCCATTCTTGGTTGGAAAGAGTTTGAAATGGAAGTGGTGCGCGACCATAAAGACAATTGCATTATTATTTGTTCGATTGAAAACTTTGACCCAATGGGCATTCATACTGGTGACTCCATCACGGTTGCGCCTGCACAAACGTTGACTGACAAAGAGTATCAAGTGATGCGTAATGCCTCTCTGGCGGTGTTGAGAGAAATCGGTGTTGATACTGGTGGCTCAAATGTGCAATTTGCCATTAATCCTGAAGACGGTCGTTTGACGGTTATCGAGATGAACCCTAGAGTTTCTCGTTCGTCAGCCCTTGCTTCAAAAGCAACCGGCTTTCCAATTGCTAAAGTGGCTGCGAAACTGGCTGTGGGTTACACCCTTGACGAGCTGACTAACGACATTACTGGTGGCCAGACGCCGGCTTCATTCGAGCCAAGTATTGACTATGTTGTCACTAAAATTCCGAGATTTGCCTTCGAAAAATTCCCGAAAGCAGACGATCGCTTAACCACACAAATGAAATCGGTTGGCGAAGTCATGGCGATAGGCTCAACCTTCCAAGAGTCTTTACAAAAAGCACTTCGTGGCCTCGAGACCGACAAATCGGGCTTAGACCCTATTGTTGATCTCAGTTCCGATGATGCACGCAGTAGAATCCGTAGCGAGCTAATTTCAGCTGGCCCAGATAGGATTTTCTACCTTGCCGATGCCTTTAGATTTGGTATGACACAGGAAGAGGTTTTTGATCTTTCAAAAATTGATCCGTGGTTTTTGGCTCAGGTTGAAGATCTGGTGAAATCTGAAATGGCTATTACCGGCTTGCCTATTGCTGAAGTTGAACGCAACACTTTATTCCAATTAAAGCGCAAAGGTTTTTCTGATAGTCGTCTTGCCAGTTTGCTGTATTGCAGCGAAGAGGCGGTACGCCAAAGAAGACAGATGCTTAATATCAAGCCAGTATTTAAACGCGTAGACAGTTGCGCGGCAGAGTTTGATACGCAAACAGCTTACCTGTATTCCACTTACCAATTAGAGTGTGAAGCGAACCCAACAGACAACAAAAAAATCATGATTTTGGGTGGCGGCCCTAACCGTATTGGTCAGGGTATCGAGTTTGATTATTGCTGTGTTCACGCTTCAATGGCGCTTAGAGAAGATGGCTATGAAACCATCATGGTCAACTGCAACCCAGAAACCGTTTCAACCGATTATGACATCTCTGACAGACTGTATTTTGAACCGTTAACGCTAGAAGACGTACTGGCGGTTATTGAAATTGAAAAACCGGAAGGCATTATTGTGCATTATGGCGGGCAGACGCCGCTTAAATTAGCACAAGCCCTTGAGGATAGTGGCGCCACAATTATCGGCACCAGTCCAGATTCTATTGATTTGGCGGAAGATAGAGAGCGCTTCCAAAAAATGATTGAAAAATTAGGCTTAAAACAGCCGCACAACGGCACAGCGCGATCACAAGAGCAAGCCATTGCTATTGCGGATGCTATTGGCTTCCCATTGGTTGTCAGGCCGTCATATGTTCTTGGTGGGCGTGCAATGCAAATTGTATTCGACAAGGACAGTCTTGAGCGCTATATGCACACGGCCGTGCAGGTGTCTAACGATTCCCCTGTGTTGCTGGATTCATTCCTAGATCATGCGATTGAAGTTGATATTGATGTGATTAGTGATGGCACAGATGTTGTCATTGGCGGCATCATGGAGCATATTGAGCAAGCAGGTATTCATTCAGGCGATTCAGCGTGCTCCTTGCCACCGTATTCGTTGCCAAAAGATGTTTGTGATGAAATGCGCGTACAGGTCATTGCGATGGCGAGAGAACTAAATGTGATTGGGTTAATGAACACACAGCTTGCCTATCAAGACGGTGAAATCTATGTGATTGAAGTCAATCCAAGGGCGTCGCGCACTGTGCCTTTCGTCTCTAAAGCAATTGGCGTTCCTCTTGCCAATATTGCTGCGCGAGTGATGGCGGGTACATCCCTAAAAGAACAAGGCTTTACTGAAGAGGTTATTCCAAAGCATTTCTCGGTTAAAGAGTCTGTTTTTCCATTTAATAAGTTCTTGGGTGTTGACCCAATTCTTGGGCCAGAAATGCTCTCTACAGGTGAGGTAATGGGTATTGGCGATACTTTCCCGGCAGCTTTTGACAAAGCTTTCTTGGCGGCTGGTGAGATTTTACCAACGGGCGGTAGAGTATTTGTTAGCTTGCGTAACCTTGACCGCGGTCACTTGGTGCGCTTGGGTGAAAAATTGGTACGCAATGGTTTTGAAATTATCTCAACCCGTACTAACACGGAAATACTCAATGAGGCTGGCGTTGAATGTACAATGGTCAACAAAGTTTCTGAGGGTTCCCCTCATATTGTTGATATGATTAAAAACGATGAAATTGCCTTAATCATTAATTCTACCGACGACACTCAGGGCCTTGAGGACGCGGCTGTGATTCGTTGTCAGGCAATGGTGCATAAAGTTCCTTGCACTACAACGGTAGCTGCTGCTTATGCAATGATTGATGGCTTAAAGTCAAATGACATGCTTGAAGTGCGTTCGCTTCAATCTCTACATTATTAAAGGTTAGTAAAATATATGGAAGCAATACCAATGACCGTTGCTGGCGTTCAGGCGTTAGAAATTGAACTGTCAAGACTTAGGGATGTTGAGCGCCCGAGAATTGTTAGTGATATTGCTACGGCTAGAGAACACGGCGATCTTAAAGAAAATGCCGAGTACCACGCTGCTAAAGAAGAGCAGGCTTTTGCTGAGGGACGTATTCGAGAAATTGGCTCAAAGCTTTCACGCATGCAAGTTATTGATGTTACCCAACTTAATCAAGACGGTCGTTGCGTATTCGGCACAACGATTAGCTTGTTGAACCTTGCTGACGACAGCGAAATTAGCTATAAAATAGTTGGTGAGGATGAGGCTGATATTTCTTTAGGTAAAATTTCCTGTCATTCACCCATTGCAAGGGCATTACTGGGCAATGAAGAGGGCGATGAGGTCACTGTTAAAGCGCCAAAAGGTGATATTAACTACGAAATCCTAGAAGTTCAATATATATAAAGATCATCGTAAGATGGCTTATTTAATTGTCTTGTCTGGTCTATCACTTATTACTCACGAGGCTTGCAAAAGCTTTATTATTCGTTATTTAATATCTGCGCTTAAATTAAAGCGCATTTCAATTATTTTTTAAGGGGAAAGGTTATGCCTGGATTGTTATCAAATGTAGATCCTGATGGATTATTAGAGTACTCAGTTGTTTTTACTGACCGCTCGCTAAATCATATGTCAAAGTCATTCCAAAGCGTGATGAACGATGTTTCTAAATCACTTAAGTCTGTGTATAACGCAGAAGCGGTGGTTTTGGTACCCGGTGGTGGCACGTATGCAATGGAAGCCGTGGCAAGACAATTTGCTACAGATAAAAAATGCCTTGTTGTTCGTAATGGTTGGTTTAGCTTCCGTTGGACACAAATTTTTGAGATGGCAAGTATTCCTTCAGAGGAGATTATCCATAAAGCAAGAAGAGAAATTGACTCTTCTCAAGCGCCATTTGCACCAGCACCGATTGCAGAGGTGGTTGCATCAATTGCAGCAGAAAAGCCAGATTTTGTCTTTGCGGCACATGTTGAAACTGCCTCAGGCATTATTCTGCCAGATGATTATATCAAAGCGCTTGCTGAAGCGGTGCATTCGGTGGGCGGCATGTTGGTGTTGGATTGTGTTGCTTCGGGCACTATTTGGATTGACATGAAAGATCTTGGCGTTGATATCTTAATTAGCGCACCACAAAAAGGCTGGAGTGCTTCTCCTGCATTCGGCATGGTGATGTTGGCAGAAAGTGCCAATACGTTAATTCCATCAACAAAGAGCACGAGTTTTGCCTGTGATCTTCTGAAATGGTTGCAAATTATGCAAGCCTATGAGAATGGTGGGCATGCCTATCATGCAACACTACCAACCGATGCAATTAAAAAATTCAGAGATACGATTGTTGAGACCGAAGCTTTTGGCTTTGACAATGCAAAGGTTAAACAGCAAGAGTTGGGTGATAAAGTTAGAGCGTTACTCGAAAGTCATAGCATTAAGAGTGTGGCTGCTAAAGGCTTCCAAGCGCCAGGCGTTGTTGTCAGTTACACCAACGACGCATCAATGCATAACGGCTCTAAATTCAGTGCTTTAGGCATGCAAATTGCTGCGGGTGTACCGCTTCAGTGCGATGAGGGTGATGACTATCAAACATTCCGCCTAGGGTTGTTTGGGCTGGATAAACTCGCAGACGTTGACAGCGCTGTTCAGCGATTGGAAGATGCGTTAAAACAAGTTATGTAGAATATTGAGAGGACTATAAGCGCTAGATTGTTCTAAGAAATTTATAGTCCAACCACTTTACTGCGTCGCTCCATAAAAACAATATCACGCCAAATGCCGTTCATCTGGCCGAGTTTCTCTCTGATGCCTAGCATTTTAAAGCCATGTTTTGAATGGATGTGGATACTAACTTTATTTTCTGGAAATATGCCCGCTTGAAGCGTCCAAATACCTTCTTCTTCTGACGCTTTGATTAAAGCATCCAACAAGGAATTTCCAACGCCCGAACCTTGAGAATTGCTGCTGACATAAACACTGACTTCAGCAATACCAGAATAAACACATCGATTAGACGCACTTGAAAGGGCCGCCCAACCAATGGCTTGACCATTGTTTTCAGCGACAAGGCGGCAGTTCGGTAGTAGGGATTCATTCCAATCATCATAATCTTTCGCTTGTTCTTGAAAGGTGGCATCGCCAGAATCGATACCCTGTTGATAAATATCTTTCACCGAAGGAAAGTCGGATTTAACAAACGGCCTAATTTTTATCATTTAATTGGTTTTATTCTAAGAAAGTTGGTAGCATTATAATTTGCTAATTAATGAATAGTTTAGGGAATGAGCAATATAATGAACGTTGAAAAACTGGAACCGAACGATCGAAAAGCATGGCAAGGACTCTATCAAGGCTATGCTGATTTTTACAAAATGCCAATGGATCAAAAAACTCTCGATACAGTTTGGTCGTGGATATTTGATGAGCGCGAGAATTTTCATGCTATTGGTGTTAAGAATAAGACCGGCAGACTGGTTGGTATTATGCACTATCGACAAATGCCTTCGCCGCTTAGAGGGATAATGGTGGGGTTCTTAGATGATTTATACGTTCACCCCGATGCACGTGGCAGTGGTGCGGTTCAGGCTTTATTTAAAGAACTGAAATCCATTGCTAATGATAGAAATTGGCCATTTATTCGCTGGATTACTGCAAGTGATAATCAACGTGCGCGAGCACTTTATGATAAGATTTCAAACACCATTGATTTTGTCACCTATCAAATGTCGACAAAATAGTTATCTATGTGTTGTTTGAAATAGGAGAGTGTGCTTATGAAAAAATACCAAGGAAATTGTCATTGTGGGGCGGTGAGTTTCTCATTTGAACAAGAGCTGATCGAGAAAGGCCTACGATGTAATTGCTCAATATGCAAGCGTAAAGGTATTGTTATGTCGGTGTTCACCCTCTCCCCTGAGGAGCTAGAAATTGATACCACCAGCGGGGCGCTGGGTTTATACCAATTCGACAACAAAGTAGCAAAGCACTTTTTTTGCAAGACTTGTGGCATCAATCCATTTAATGAGACATTGAGGATGCCTGGGCATTTTCGCGTTAATCTTGGCTGTATTGATGAAATCGATACAGACGAGCTTGAAGTTAAAATCTTTGACGGCAAGAGCCTTTTATAGATGACAAAGATGGTTTTATAATGCCGATTTGGGCAATTGTATACTGCGCGTTGATTGTATTGAGCTGCATATTTGCGCTGACTCTCTACAAAACAAGACCGTCTTATTATGTTCCTGGGCAAATACTGTCGTCGGTCTGCAGTGTACTGATTTTTGTATTTTATTATAAGGCATTTTGGACAAAGCCTCAGTCGGCAAGCCTCATTCTGGCAATGATTGGTTTTACGTTGTATTGGGAGCTTTGGGAAAATCGCTTTCTTTTTCCAAAAGTTCTTAGACCGGGCGAAGTAGCCTCTGAGCCGGCATCGCCATTTTCGGGCGAGCCTTTCAAGGTCAGTCCTAAGGCTTATATCTGGTTCTGGACAGTTATTTCCATCATCGCCTTGCCAATGTTTTTCATCATGGCGCAATTGATGTTGTCTTATCGTTAACCTGAATTAGGAGTCGAGTCGAGTCATGTCAATTGAAAGTCGAAATAATGCCCTTGGACAGCCAGTTGGCCTAGATCTTGATAATTGGCAGCCATGCCAGCCACCATCACCCGAGGCCATGATTGGACGTTTTTGCCAATTAGAATCACTTGATGTTGTCAAGCATGCTAAATGCCTTTTTGCAGCTTTTTCATTGGACTTAAGTCACAATAACTGGACCTATCTTCCTTATGGCCCTTTCGAAGATTTAACCAGTTTTATCAAATGGCTTAATGCGTATGCTACTGGCAGTGATCCACTTTTTTACGTTGTTGTCAATCAAAAGAATGGTGAAATTGTGGGCATGGCTAGCTATCTTCGAATCGCGCCAGCAGTGGGCGCAATTGAGGTAGGTCATATTCATTTTTCACCTAAAATGCAACAAACACCCATGGCGACAGAAGTGATGTATTTAATGATGGCTAGAGTGTTTGATGAGCTCGGCTATCGGCGCTATGAGTGGAAGTGTGATGCCCTAAATGCACCATCGAAAAAGGCTGCCACGCGATTTGGATTTAGTTATGAAGGCATGTGGCGTCAAGCCACTATGTACAAAGGACGTAACCGCGATACCACTTGGTTTGCAATGATTGATAGCGATTGGCCTGGCATTAAAAAAGCGTATCAAACTTGGCTTAGCCTAGGTAATTTTGATGAAAATGGAAAACAAAAGACTCGTTTAAATTGTTAAAGTGGTTTTTTTTTGACAGTAAGGCCTCTTTACATGAGTGTTTTTTTAGGTCATATCGATTTGTTCCGATATTTTGAGTGGGACTATTAAAATCTCACTTTCTTAAAATGGTTTAAGTAAGTCTTTTATAAATATCTTTTCTATGCCCAATTTTTACAACTAATACGATTAATTGGTTGTTATTGATTTCATAAATGATGCGATAGTTTCCTGCTCTTATTCTATGAAAAGGATTATTACCTTTTAGTTTTGTTGTTGTTGGGTCGGGTAAGTTCTTGCTAAGACTGTCAATCTTATTTTTGATTTTTACCAAATCTTGTTTTGGTAGGCGTTTTAAACTTTTTAGAACACTCGGTCTAAATTCAATAGAATATGTCATATTCTAAAGCCCAAGTTGCTTCCAAACCTCCTGCGAAGAAAGGTTGTTTCCGCCCTCAGAAAGAGCTTTCATTGCATCTTCAATGTCGATAGTGTCTTCGATTTTTTGAAGGAGCTTTAATGAGTCAGTAGAAACAATAGCGGCAACTTCTTGCCCTCTTCTCGTGAGAATAATTTGCTCCGATCCGTAAGAGACTTTATTGACAATATCTGAAAAGTTTTTTCGCGCATCCGCCGTAGAAATTTTAGTCGTCATTGTTCTGTTCTTTTATTTATATGTACATATTGTACAATATGTACATTAAGGTGTCAATATTTTGGGTGAAACCCTCTTCGAGAAATTATCAATTTCTCGAAGAGGGTTTTAGCTCTATGAGTGCATCACCCTCGCGGATGATGTTTAGCATGCTGCGCTTTAAGCTGCGCATTTTGAATGTGAGTGTAGAGCTGGGTGCTGGAGATATCACTATGCCCAAGCATCAGTTGTACTGAGCGCAGATCCGCTCCTTTTTGTACCAAATGTGTGGCAAAAGCATGACGCAGAGAATGCGGTGATAGGGGTTTATTGATGCCAGCTTGTGCGGCGTAAGATTTGATGATATAGAAGAAATTTTGCCGAGACATGGCTTTGCCACGGTTGGAGAGAAAATAACTGTCACACTGGCCATTTTTGAGCAACAGAGGCCTTGCTTCTTTCTCGTAAGTGGTTAAATAATCAATCGCAATCTCACCCATTGGCAACATCCGTTCTTTGTTACCTTTGCCGTGAATGCGAATGTATTCGTCTCGAATATGAATGTTATGATAACTGAGGTTAATCAACTCAGAAACCCTCAATCCACAAGAATACAAAAGCTCCAGCATGGCTTTGTCGCGTTTGCCAAATGTCGTAGAATTGTTTGGGGTGTCTAACAGTCTTTCAACTTCTTCAATGTTTAGGAAAACCGGCAATTTTTGTTCTTGCTTGGGATGTGATAGCTCTGCTGCTGGATTGTTATTAATCAATTCAATATCGTGCAGATAATGAAAGAATAGACGCATACAGGTGAGGATGCGAGCCTGCGTTGAGGCGCTCATGCCTTTTTGTTGCCGGTCTTTGAAGTAGTGTTGAATTTTCTCAGGGGTAACTTCAGAAAAAGTACTCCTAGATAACCATTTTTGAAATATGTTGAGATCGGAGCGGTACGCCGATAGCGTGTTTTGACTGGCGCCAGAGCTAAGCCAATAGTAATCAATAAATTGCTCGATTAATGCCTCGTCCATAGGCGATCATTCTACTTTGGTGTGAGACATTCAGGCAAAAAAAATGCCAGTAAAAACTGGCATTTTTAAAATAAGGTTTGGCTTATTTCTTTTTAAGCTTCTCAGTAATACGAGCCGCTTTACCTGTAAGGCCACGTAAGTAGTAAAGTTTCGCTTTACGAACTTTACCGCAGCGCTTAACAGTCACGCTGTTAATTAATGAAGAGTGTGTTTGGAAAACTCTTTCAACGCCTTCGCCATGAGAGATTTTTCTCACTGTAAATGCTGAGCCAATACCACGGTTTTTCTTAGCGATAACAACACCTTCAAAAGCTTGAAGTCTTTCACGGCTTCCTTCGCGGACTTTTACTTGTACGATAACTGTGTCACCTGGAGAAAATTCAGGAATGTCTGATCTTAGTTGTTCGTTTTCAATTTGATCGATTAAATTCACGTTGTTACCTATTGAATTTGGAAAAAACGACAATTATACAGAGTATCTTTGCTACGCACAAGGCGCGCTAGGCGATATATTTGACGAAAAGAAAACTACAGCGGTAGGGCGGTTGTTAGCTTGATTTGTTGTAGGAGAATATTCGAGCGAATATTGGCAACAATTGGCATGTCGAGTAATTCTTTCATCATGAAGTTTGTTAAGTCATTCAAGTTTTTAGCAACAACTTTCAGCATGAAATCATGCTCACCAATCATTGTCCAGCATTCGAGTACTTCGGGGTGTGCATTAACTAGTGTTTTAAAGTCCTCACCTGGGAAGTGCGTGTGTTTGCCCAGTGAGACGTTAATAATGGCAATAATCTCAAACCCTACTTTTTCACGATTAAGAATGGCCGAATAGCTGGATATAATGCCAGATTCTTCAAGTTTCTTTAGGCGTCTTTGGCATTGTGTGGGTGATAAATGTACAACTTGAGATAGCTCGATACTGGTGAGGCGTGAGTTTTCCTGAAGAGCATTAAGTAGCCTAATGTCAAATTCGTCTAATTGAGATTTTGGTGTTTTCATGAGATGCTGATTATACACTGTTTTGTGATATGTGCATAAATAACTGCATAAAGTAAATAAAACACGCATAAAAACTGCATTAATACTCGAAAATAAGCTCAATACGCATACACTCTTCTTTGCATATTTACTACAATAATACTTTATGTGGCCTCTGCATAAAATCTTTTAAGTGATTTGTACAAAGGTCTGTATACAACCAACAAGGATTGAGATGAAGACGACAGCTTACCTTGCAAAAACTCCTGATGAGTACGGCAAGATACATTACACAGCCTCAGAGCATAAGGTGTGGCAGACGCTGATTGAGCGACAAACGCCTGCGCTGAAAAATGCTGCCTGTGATTTATATGTTAGTGCACTGGAGTGGATGTCGTTTCCACAAAGCCGCATTCCGCAGTGTGATGAAGTGAGTGAAAAAATACAGAAAAACTCCGATTGGTCGGTGACACCCGTGCCCGCATTGATTAGTTTTGATCGTTTTTTTAATTTGCTGGCTAATAAGAAATTTCCTGTTGCCAGCTTTATCAGAAGAGCAGAAGAGCTTGATTATTTGCAAGAGCCTGATATTTTTCATGAAGTATTTGGTCATACGCCGTTATTAACAGACCCTAAGTTTGCTCACTTTACCCACACATATGGTTTGGCGGGAGTGGATGCAACGCGCGAGGAAAGAGCGATGTTGGCAAGATTGTATTGGTTTAGTGTTGAGTTTGGCTTAATTGAGACAACGAACGGTAATCGTGCTTATGGTGCTGGCCTAGTATCTTCTATTGGTGAACTGCAGCACGCATTAAGCGACAAACCTATCGTTAAGGCGTTCGATTTACTTGAGGTTTTAAGAACCCCTTACCGTATTGATATTTATCAGCCGATTTACTTTGTTATTGAATCGTTTGATCAATTGTTTGACCTGAGCTTATCCGAGGTGAAGTTGGCGATTAAATCGGCAAAAGAGATGGGCATGGAAGAGCCGCTCTTTGCAATGAATTAGTAGAGTTTTGTAAAATTTACAGGAGAAAAAACAATGATTAAAACTTGGGAAAATCCACTAAAAACAGATGGCTTTGAATTTGTTGAGTACGCTTCAAACAAGCCTGAACAATTGGCAGAATTGTTTACGCAACTTGGCTTTGTGGCGATTGCTAGGCACAGAAGTAAAAACGTTACTCTTTATCGTCAAGGGGATATTAACTTTATCCTTAACAACGAAGCTCAGGGTCAAGGGCACGATTTCTATTCGACGCATGGCCCGAGTGCTAATGCCATGGCATTTCGTGTTGAAGATGCAAATTTTGCGGTGAACGAATTAAAGAAAAAAGGCGTTGAAATTATTGCCTCTGGCGCCGGTCCGATGGAATTGCAAATACCTGCGATTCGTGGCATTGGCGGCTCGTTGCTGTACTTAGTTGATCGTTATAAAGCCATTAATATTTATGACATTGATTTTGTTCCAATTGCGGGTGTTGATCAACATCCTGTTGGCCAAGGGTTGACATATATTGATCACCTCACACACAATGTTGAACGTGGTAATATGGACAAATGGGCTAATTTTTACAGCGATTTATTTAATTTTAAAGAGATTCGTTATTTTGATATTAAGGGCAAATTGACCGGCCTAAAGTCGCGCGCATTGACCAGCCCATGCGGAAAAATTCGCATCCCTATCAATGAGTCGTCTGACGACAAAAGCCAAATTGCAGAGTATTTGAGTATTCATAATGGTGAGGGTATTCAGCATATTGCACTGGGCAGTGATGATATTTACCAAACGGTGGAATCACTTCGAGCGGACGGCATGAACTTTATGTCAACGCCAGATTCATACTTTGATGGCATTGATAAACGCCTGCCCAATCACGGTGAAGATCTGCAACGCCTAAGAAAGAATCAAATTTTGATTGATGGTGAGGCGATTGACAAAGTGGGTGAAGAAGACAAATTACTGCAAATTTTTACTGACACTGTTATTGGTCCGCTATTCTTTGAAATTATTCAGAGAAAAGGTAATGAGGGTTTTGGTGAAGGCAACTTCCAGGCTTTGTTTGATTCAATCGAGCAAGATCAAAAAGAGCGCGGCGTCATCTAAAATTGACCGATCAAACTAGCAAGGGGTTTACCATGAGTTTGCAAACCGACAATAGAGAATACCAAAACGGCTTCGGCAACCACTTCGAATCCGAAGCCTTAGTGGGTGCATTACCCATTGGGCGTAACTCGCCACAAAAATGCGCTTACGGTCTCTACGCTGAGCAGTTTTCTGGCAGTGCTTTTACCGCACCACGAGGAGACAACAAGCGCAGCTGGTTGTATCGCATTCGCCCAAGTGCGATTGGCTCGGATTTTGTTCCTTTACCTCATCCCAATTTGTCTTTATTGGCTGAGGATGTGATTAGCAGCCCCAACCAAATGCGCTGGAATCCACAAAGCGCACCCTCGGCTAAAACCGATTTTATCGAAGGTCTCTTTGCTCTTTGTGGCAATGGCTCTGTCAGCACTCAAGTGGGTGTGGGCATATATTCTTATGCTGCTAATAGCGATATGGACGGTTATTTTTACAACTCCGACGCTGAGATGTTAATCGTGCCACAACAAGGTACGCTTTATATCGCCACAGAGATGGGCGTCCTTGATGTTGCCCCCAAAGAGATTTGTGTCATTCCTAGGGGTTTGAAGTTCCAAGTGACCTTGGAGAACTCTGTAGAGTTTGCCAGAGGCTATATTTGTGAGAACTACGGCGCACCTTTTGAGTTGCCCAATTTAGGCCCTATAGGCGCCAACGGCCTTGCCAGCGCTCGAGATTTTTTAACGCCGGTTGCAAGTTATGAAGACACTGTTGCTGAGTTTGCATTATTGAACAAGTTTGGCGGCCAGTTGTGGCAAACAACTCTGGATCACTCGCCTTTTAATGTGGTTGCGTGGCACGGTAACTACGTTCCCTACAAGTACGATTTAACTCGCTTTAATACCATTAACAGCGTGAGCTTTGATCACTGCGATCCTTCTATCTTTAGCGTGCTGACTTCACCCTCCTCAAGACCGGGTGTGGCTAATTGTGATTTTGTTATCTTCCCGCCGCGTTGGATGGTGGCAGAAGACACCTTCCGCCCGCCTTGGTTCCATCGTAATATCATGAGCGAGTTTATGGGATTGATTGAAGGTGCCTACGATGCCAAAGCACAGGGTTTTGTGCCGGGTGGTGCCAGTTTGCACAACACCATGAGCTTGCACGGCCCCGATGTCGAGACTTTTGAGAGGGCCAGTAATAAAGATTTAGAGCCTGAGTATCTTGATAAAACGATGGCATTTATGTTTGAGAGTCATTTGGCTTATTCAGTCAGCAAAAAAGCCCTTAATAGCCCACTAAGACAAACAGATTACCACCAAGTATGGCAAGGACTAACAAGTCATTTTAATGCAGACAAACGATAAAAAATAGAACAACAACAAAAGAGAAAGTACCCATGCAAAATCCAAACCTAAACTCCACCCATGATGTTAATCGCCAAAGCTGGGTGAGTTCAGCTAACGGCCATGTTGACTTCCCCATTCAAAACTTACCGTTTGCTGTGTTTAAGCGCAAAGAGGCTAAAGAGAATTATCGAGTGGGTGTTGCTATTGGCGATGACATTGTTGATTTGGCGAAGTTGGAGAAGTGCAGGCTGTTTAATACATCGACGCAAAAAAGCCTTAAGGCTTGCAGCCAAAGCAGCCTAAATAAATTGATGGCCATGGGTGCTGAGGCCTGGTCTGAATTAAGACTAATACTCTCAGATGGTCTAACAAAAGGCAGTGCGCTAGAGAAGCAAATCTCCAGCTGCTTAATCTTACAATCTAAAGTTGAGTATAAACTGCCAGCTCAAATTGGTGACTACACCGATTTTTACACATCGATTCATCATGCGACCAATATTGGTAAATTGTTTAGACCGGACAATCCGCTGTTACCCAATTATCAATGGCTACCCATTGGCTATCATGGCAGAAGCTCATCTATCGATGTCTCCGGTCAAACATTTGCCAGACCGATGGGGCAAACCAAAGCGCCCGATGCGACCCAACCAAGTTTTGCTCCAGCCAAACGAGTGGATTATGAACTGGAAGTGGGTATTTTTGTCGGTAAAGGCAATGACATTGGCGAACACATCGCAATTGATGACACGGATAATCATATTTTTGGCCTTTGCTTGCTTAATGATTGGTCGGCAAGAGACATTCAAGCTTGGGAGTATCAACCGTTGGGGCCGTTTTTATCAAAAAACTTTGCCACAACCATTTCCCCTTGGATTGTCACCACACAGGCTTTAGCGCCTTATCGAGTGCCGTGGCATCGAGAAGAAGACCATCCGCAGCCTTTGGCGTATTTGGAGTCCGAGCGCAACAGAGCGCAAGGCAGTTTTGATGTTGAGCTGGAAGTGCTTATTGAAACGCAAACAATGCGAGATAATAAGCAAGCACCCCAGAGATTATCGAGAAGCAACTTTAAGCATTCTTATTGGACAGTGGCGCAAATGCTTGCCCACCACAGCGTGGGTGGTTGCAATATGCGTTCGGGTGATTTATTGGGTAGTGGTACCCAATCAGGGCCTGATATTAGTGAGGCTGGCGCTCTCATAGAGTTAACGAGTGGTGGTAAAAATCCAATTACCCTTGATAATGGTGAAGTCCGTACGTTCTTAGAAGACGGCGATACAATAATTATGAGGGGCTGGTGTGAGGCGATTGATGGTCAACGACCGCGCATTGGTTTTGGCGAGGTGGTTGGCACTTTATTGCCAGCAAAACAGATACAGTAAATAAGATTAATGACGAATCACAAACAAGTCGCACTGACCTTATACGATTATCATCGATCGTCGGCGGCTTATCGAGTGCGAATTACGCTCAATTTAAAAGGATTGGCGTATCAAAGTAAAAGTGTTAACTTGCTGGAATCGGAAGAAGCTTCTGACAAGTACAAAGCACTCAACCCGCAAGGCTTGCTACCGTCATTACTCATCAAAGAAACAGGGAAAGGCGATGTTGTACTCACGCAATCGCTAGCGATTTGTGAATACTTAGAAGAGCGAAAGCCCACGCCATCAATAATGACTGAGAGTGTCCTGGGTAGAGCGCGCATTCGATCGTTAGCGCAACTGATTGCTTGTGACATTCATCCACTGGATAATTTGCGTGTTCTTAAGTATTTAAAAGACGAGTTGGCGGTGGATAAAGACGCCAAAATGACGTGGTATAGACACTGGATAACAACAGGGTTTGATGCGCTAGAACAATGCTTGCAAGAAAGTGCAACCGGTGACTACTGTCATCAAGACACACCCAGCTTAGCCGATATTTGTTTGGTGCCTCAGGTGTATAATGCCAAGCGCTTTGATTGTGATTTGTCGCCTTATCCTAAGATTGTTGAGATTGCACAGAGGTGCAATCAACTGCCTTCTTTTATTAAAGCGCAGCCAGAAAATATGTAAATTTTCTTTCAAATTATATTTTCATATTATGATTGTTGATTCCCTATAGTGATGTATTACACTGAGTAATGCTTTAGATTGTGGCATAATCAAAGGCTGTGTGAAATGTAGATAAATATTAATGGGAAAGGTAACAGGTTTTATAGAGTTTGATCGTGAAGTGGAATCGTATCGTGAAGTCGAAATTCGCATCAACGACTACGATGAAATCTTCTCCGGAACCCATGATATTAATCACCTCCAACAACAAGGCGCACGATGCATGGATTGTGGCGTGCCTTTTTGCCAGTCCGCTGACGGCTGTCCAATTGACAACCTCATTCCAGAATGGAATCATCTGATTTACACCGACCAATGGCGTGAAGCGCTTGAGCGTCTACACAAAACGAATAATTTCCCAGAATTTACCGGTCGAGTTTGCCCAGCACCTTGCGAGGGTTCGTGTGTTTTAGGCATTACCAACCCTGCGGTAACGATCAAAAACATCGAACAATCAATCGTTGATAAAGGCTTTGAAGAGGGCTGGATTGTCTCCAGAGAAGTAACGAATCGTTCAGGTAAAAAAATTGCAGTAATCGGCTCTGGCCCTGCAGGTCTCTCAGCAGCTGATGAACTTAATCAGATGGGTCACTCAGTATCGGTTTATGAGCGCAGTGATCGAATTGGCGGTCTACTGATGTACGGTATCCCCAATATGAAACTCAGCAAAGACGTGGTGAATCGTCGAGTTGACTTGCTCCGAACTGAAGGAATTGAATTTATCACCAGTACCGACATTGGCAAAGATATACGCGTTTCTGAATTGCAAGCGCAATTTGACGCCGTTGTATTGACAACAGGCGCAACCAAAGCACGTGATTTGCCAGCGGATAACCGTGATGCAAAGGGTATTTATCCAGCCATGAGTTACTTAACGGCGAATTATAAGAGCTTGCTTGATCATGGGCATACCGATGAGGGTCAGTTTTCAGCAAAGGGCAAAGATGTAATTGTGATTGGCGGTGGCGATACGGGCACAGACTGTATAGGTACGTCACTCAGACAGGGTGCAAAATCGATTGTTAATTTTGAATTAATGAGCCAGCCGCCTGCTGGCAGGGCAGACCAAAACCCTTGGCCTGAGTGGCCGGCGATTTATCGTGTGGATTATGGTCACGAAGAGGCGAGTGTTGTTTATGGCAAAGACCCGAGACACTATCAACTCTTAACCAAGTCATTTGTTAAAGATAGTGTTGGTAATGTCAGTGGTATTAATACCGTTAACGTGATGTTTGAAGGTGGCCGACTGAATGAAATTGTCGGCACTGAGAAAACTTGGGATGCGCAATTGGTGTTGTTATCGATGGGTTTTGTTTCCCCTGAGCACTATCTCAGCGACGACGCTGCAATCGAGCTCGATGAGCGTGGTAACTACAAAGCCGAACACGGTGAATTTACCACCTCAAAAGCGGGCATCTTTACGGCAGGTGACTGTCGACGAGGTCAATCGTTGGTTGTTTGGGCGATTAACGAAGGTCGCGGTGTTGCCAAAAGTGTTGACACTTATCTGGCCAACTAGTCATTATTGTTGGGATGTAATTTCATCCCCCTGCAAGAGAGACACCAGTAAAATTAATCGTTATGGACGACGACACTTTTGCGTGCGTCTTACGTATTATATTTATTAATCAATAAAGAGAAACAGAAGACAATGGCTGCAATACTTGGCGCTGAAGTGGATGAAGAGGGCTACCTATTAAACATAGGGGACTGGAGTAAAGAAATTGCCCTAGCTATGGCGACAGAGGATGACATTGAGTTAACGCCAGAGCATTGGGAAGTTATTAATTTTCTTAAAGCGTACTTCGAAGAGTATGATTTTGCCCCAGCTGTTCGTGTTTTAACCAAGGCAATTGCTAAGAAATTGGGCAACGATAAGGGTAATTCTCGCTACTTGTATTCGTTATTTCCTTACGGTCCAGCGAAACAAGGCTGTCGATTTGCAGGCCTACCAAAGCCAACGGGTTGTGTTTAATGGCCTTGGCACGCTAATTTGGCAAACGACCTAATGTTGTCCTTTGCCTAGGGTTTAACTTTATGTCATTAATGAGCATTCTATTCATTATTTTTTTCTACTTAGCGGTATCGCTGTGCGTAGTGGGCGTTACTCTAAAAGTGATTCAGTACGCAAGCACACCAGCACCACTCAAAATCCCAACAGCACCTGCTCCACTGACTAAGTTTGGCGTTTTTCTTAGAATGACGCGGGAGGTTTTTTTGTTCTCCAGCTTGTTCAGGGCCAGCAAGTGGACTTGGCTGTTTGGCTGGATATTTCACTGGGCTTTGGTGTTACTTTTTATTCGCCATTTGCCTTATTTTTGGCCAGGTGAAACACCCGAACTATTGCGCCAAGCCGAACCTTTAAAGTACGCTGCCTTTCCGCTGCTATTTGGCCTGTTTGGCTTGCTGGGAAGGCGTTTTTTTGTTGATCGAGTGCGCTATATTTCCTCGCCTTCAGACTATCTATTACTGTTGCTCTTAATTGCGATCGCACTCACAGGGGTGTTAATGACTTTTGCCCATTATTATCCCGATATGGGCAAGGTTTATGCTTTTGCGGAGGGTCTCCTTACGTTGAATTGGTCTGAATTGCCGAGTGAGGGTGTTTTTCTCTTGCACATTTTTATGGTGTTTTTTTTAATTGCTATTTTTCCTATTTCAAAAATGCTGCATGCGCCAGGGGTGTTTTTCTCGCCCACTCTTAATCAAACAGACGACGCAAGGAAAAAACGCCATATTTCGGATTGGGCTATTGATAAAGAAAAAAATAGCGACGGTGGATAATCATGGCAAAATTTGATATACCAAAATTAGAAACCTATCTAAAAACACCTGCACTAAAAAATGATGCGATGGCAGGTGATGGGCCGTTTAAAGCCAACGCGGATATGCAAAAGTCTCTTGGTTTTCCGGGTGAAAAAGTTGACAATTGGCAACAAGTTGCTATTGAAAAAATGGCCGAGACGATAGGAAAATATCGCTCTATCCCTGTCTTTTTAGACGCCTGTGTGAAATGCGGCGCTTGCACCGACAAGTGTCATTATTTCCTTGGTACGGGAGACCCAAAAAATATGCCAGTGGCGAGACAAGACTTGTTTCGCAGCGTTTATCGGCGTCACTTTACTTTTGCAGGTAAATATTTCCCTAAGTTGGTGGGTGCAAAAGAACTCGACGATGAAATGCTTGATGACTGGTACAACTATTTTCATCAATGCTCAGAGTGTCGACGGTGTTCGGTGTATTGCCCTTATGGTATCGATACTGCAGAGATAACCATGGCTGCCAGAGAAGTGATGAACGCGATTGGTGTGGGCCAAAAATACAGCAATCAAATTCTCGGTAAAGTCAAAAAAATTGGCAACAATCTCGGCATGCCTGAGCCCGCTTTACGAGACACTTTGCTTGATCTTGAAGAGGAAATCGAAGAAGACACGGGTGTGGCGGTGAAACTGCCGCTTGATAGAGAAGGCGCTGAAATCTTGCTAATAACACCGTCGGCAGATTTTTTTGCCGAGCCACATATTGATGGTCTGATTGGTTATGCCAAAGTTTTTCATCAGTCGGGCGCATCGTGGACATTGAGTTCTTATGCTTCTGAAGGGGCGAACTTTGGTATGTTTATTGGCAATTACGATATTATGCGTGAAGGTGCGCTACGAATTCGCAAAGCGGCCCTTGATTTAGGTGTAAGGCGTATTATTGTTGGCGAGTGCGGCCACGCTTGGCGGGTTGCTTATAGTTTTTGGAATACATTGATTGGCGTTGGTGGCGGGGCGACGGATGAATACGCTCTGCAACTTCAAAACCAGTTAGACCAGAGCTTTCCACAGCCCCAACATATCATTGAATACACTTACGATTTAATTCAAAAAGGGCAACTAACATTTGACAAATCTAAGAACGACCATCGTATCGTTACCTTTCATGATTCGTGTAATGTGGCTCGAGGCAGCAATATGGGTGGCATTGAAAATGGTCAATTTATACTACCAAGAGAAGTCATTAAAGCCGTTTGTAATCATTTTGTTGACATGGCTGAAGGAACAATCAAAGTATCCACTTTTTGCTGCGGTGGTGGTGGCGGTTTGTTGGCCGATGATTTGCTAGAGTTGCGCGTCAAAGGTGCATTTCCTAGAATGCAAGCCCTCAAACAAAGTGAAGAAAGCAGTGGTGTGAATACCTTGGCAGCGCTTTGTGCGATTTGCAAATCGCAATTCTCAAAAGTCTTGCCGTATTATGATTTTGACCCTTTTATGGTGGTTAGCGTTCATCAACTTGTCAGCGAAGCATTGGTGCTTAGTGGGGATAATTCTCAGACAGAATCAAAGCCTTTATAGTTGAGCCTCAACTGCTGAGTAGTAATCTTTAATGCCCTGAAAAATAGCCTCGGCAATCTTTAGTTGCTCTGCTGAGTCATTGAGTCTTGCTTCTTGATCTGGATTAGAAATGAAAGCGGTTTCCACTAATACAGAGGGGATGGCAGGGGATTTAAGGACAACGAAATTGGCTTTTTGTGGTGTCTTTTTATGCACCGGTCCAATGGCACTCATCTGTTTCAGAATAGCTGCAGCCAGTTGCTGTGATTGGATGTCGCGGTCTTTTCTAGAAAAATCGGTAAGCATGGTTTTGAGAAATTGATCGCTATCAATCACCGTTTCTACGCCGCCGAACTGGTCGACTGAGTTCTCAGATTGTTCCAGTTGCTTGGCCAGTTCACTAACCTCACCCTTCTCAGACAAACTGTAAATTGATGCGCCTTTGGCGCTTGAACTCTCAACAGCATCTGCATGGATTGAGATAAACATGGTTGCCCTTTCCCTCAAACCAATGGTAATGCGTTCGGTAAGGGGGATGTAGTAGTCGCCACTTCGGGTGAGTATGGCCGTCATATTGTCACTTTGATTAATGGTGGCGACTAATTTTTGTGCAATGGCTAGGTTGACGTTTTTCTCGCGTGAGCCATTCTTGCCTGAGGCGCCTGGATCCTCACCGCCGTGACCGGCATCAACCAGTATAACTTTTCGCTCAGGTGCATCGTCTTGCTCTATCGTACTATCTGCAACAGCTATTTTGGACTGAAGATCAATCAGGTCAATGACCAATCGATGGTATTTGTATTTTTCGTTAGGAACAAGGGTGTAGTGCTTAACTTTAAACACTTCGTTGGTGTAGAAAATGAGCCTTATGTCATCACCACTGCGTTTAATCTGGGTGCGCTTTATGCGCTCGTCTTCGAAAAACAAGTGAGAAAATGTTTGTGACAGCACTTCGGCATTTTCAACGCTAAGCAAAACATAATTATCTTTTGCACTGATGCTAAACGCAGTATTCGCTTCTGTGTCAATGACAATTCGAGTATGGTTGGGTGCTGTCCAATAGCGAAAATCAAAAAGCGTTGTTTTTTCCTCAGCAAAGACTGCTGAGGTCATGACAATTGCTAAAGCAAGACTTATGAAATAGCGCACTGAATAACCTTTTGACCGATATCGCTATGGCTCTGAATGTTGATTTGTCTTATGTCATGATCGCCTCTCAAGCTGATAGAAATATCAGGCTTAGCAATCACGCCTTTGCCGAGCTCTGGCCACTCGATGAGCTGCAGACTTCCTGGACTTGAATATTCACGAATACCTATGTAGTCAAGCTCTTCTGGGTCGCTGAGTCGGTAGCAATCAAAATGGTGAATGTTTGCTGATTCGTTTTGATAGCTCTCTACCAGTGAATATGTAGGGCTTTTAACGCGATCAAAACCAAAAAATTGAATAAAACTTTGAGCAAGTGTGGTTTTTCCCGTGCCGAGATCGCCAATTAAATAAATGACAAACGCTTCTTTTAAAGAGGAGCAGCATTTGGCTAGGTTCGTAGCCAACGCTTGTGTTTCGCTTAAGTTTTTAACGATTAAGTCCATAGCAAAAAGTATAGGTAGATAGCAAGTACGACGAGTAATAACACGCCTTCTAGGCGACTAATAACGCCTTCTTTCTTAAACTTATAAGAAAGAACAAACAGCAGAATTGTCAGAGCAACCATAAATGGATAGTCTCGATTAATGACGTCTACTGGCACATCAAAAGGCAGAATAAGACCTGGAATGGCAAGAACACCCACCGTGTTAAACAAATTAGAACCAATGATATTACCGACAACCATTTCATGCTGTCTTTTTAATGCACTGCTAATAGAGACCGCTAATTCTGGCAGACTCGTGCCGAGCGCAACCACCGTTAAACCGATGAGTAAATCAGAGACGCCGAACGAAGCGGCAAGTTCGGAGCCACCCCAAACGACAAGTTTGGCGCTAATGAGTAATATCACGAAAGAGACAATAAGCATTAGCCAGACTTTGCCTATTTTGCCTTGTTCAACCTCAATAGCAAGATTATCAAATTCTTTGTGATCGCCTTTTTTAGCGGCAACAAAAGTGTAGATTAAGAACAAAGCCAACAAACCTAAAAGAATAAAACCGTCAGCAAGACTTAAATGGCCGTCCCAAATTAAGATGCCAGCGATGAGTGTGGATGCCATTAAGTAAAGCCATTCTTTTTTTAGAATGTCTTGCTTGACTTTAATAGGAAGAATAATCGCAGTAATGCCTAGCACTAAAGCAATATTGAAAATATTAGAACCAAAGGCGTTACCTATACTCAACTCTGGATGACCCTCATAAGCCGCCAATCCTGAGACCAGCATTTCTGGTGCAGAAGTGCCAAAGCCAAAAATGAGTAGGCCAATAATAAGGGGTGAGATCTTGAAAATATTGGCAATTTTAGCGCCATTATTGGTGAATTCATCAGCACTCCAAATAAGCAATATAAAGCCTGATACAAGGGATATAATCGACTCGAACATCTTAGTGTTTGGCGCCAAGGTGAATTGTAATGAGGTTTATTATAGAGACATACAACATAGAATGACTAAAACAGAGTTTTTAATTGGCAGAGTGGGTCTTGAATTTGATGATGATTTTTATCCAGATGATTTGCCTGAAGATTGGTGTTTTGACCATTACTCGAGTCTGTTTAAGGCGCTTGCACTCCCCGTTGGTATTGATGAAGACCTGGACCATATCTTCGAGACAATTCACAACGACCTGGGTGATTATTTTGAGCTTGTGTTGATTGTTGAGGAAAGTGTACTCAATGATGCTACCCAACTTAAGCAGTTGCTTGAAAGTCTACAGGAATACCAAGAGGGCTTTACCTTGTGGTGTCATGTGATGAGCCAACCCAAGCCGGCTTGTTTAAAGTTGATCGAAAATAATAAGGTTTGTTTGCAGTCTTCTGAAGCAATTAAGAGTACTCTTAATCAAACTCGAGTGTTGGACCAAAACCTGTACTATTCTGACACACCAGTCCTGCTATTATCTGATTTAACTGAGCTGGAGTCCATCTCCCAAGAGTTACTAACGACAATGAAAGATTTGCCAAGAGTAACAATCATTTGCAACTCTACTGTGGGCGATAGTTTGGATCATATGCAAAGCATTTCGGCACTAGTTAATAGCGAATGATTTTAGTCACGCGTCCTTTGGCGCAAGTCGATACATTGCAAATACTACTCAAAGAGGCTGATCTTGATTACGTTCTCTTTCCTGCTTTTGAGATTAAGAAACTGATGCCAAAGCATCCCAGTGAGTTCTATGACGTCATTATTTTTATTAGTGTGAATGCCGTTATTTATGCGCACGAGTACTTAGTGCAGTTATTGGCAAAAGAGCAAAAAATATTTGCTGTCGGGCCAGCAACTGCTTCTAAACTTGCCGATGTGGGTGTCGGAGTGGATGTCTTTCCAGAACAGAATGCCTCAAGCGAGGCGCTGCTAGCAATGCCAGCATGTCAATCGGTCAAAGACGCCAGAGTGTTGATTGTTAGGGGTCAAGGTGGTACAGATACATTGAAAAACGAGTTAGAGATTTCCAATCAAGTGGATTACTTAGAAGTTTACGAGCGCAAAGTGTTGGATGTAAGTGAGCTTCACCAGCAATCCATTGAACGCTTCATGAGCGATGATGAAGGTATTGTTTTAGCTAACAGTAACCAAACTTTGCTAAATACACTTTCTCTTGCTGAATCGATCAACCCAGATTACGCTTTTCGCTTAAAAAAGTCCCCGATACTTGTGCTCAGTGAGCGGATAAAAGTCTATGCATGCTCTTTGGGGTTTGTTAAAGTTCACATTGCTCTAGGCCTTGGGGACAAAGAAGTTCTTAATGAACTATTAAGTGGTAAAATACGTTAAAAAGTCCTGTTTTTGTTTGACATATGCCTTGTCTTTGTGTAACGTGTCGTTCCCAAGGAGAGGTAGTTAAAATGATTAGATTTGGTATTTCATGGGTGGCCCACCTATTAGGAGTAAGCGGCTTTACTATTCAACAGCGCGCCAGCAGTGGTTCGTTGCAAGCGCTTAATATTCCCGCTCGAGTGATACCATCTAATCCTACCAATTTAGCTTTCAAGAACCCATATTCCGAACCCACTTACCACTTACAACGCATGAAAAATGCCCAGATTATAATAGGCAAAGCAGAACAAACCTCAAGCGCGAGTAATGATGAGGATTTTGTCTGTGTTATTGCAGCATTAAAATCAAAACTCTACCAAGAAACACAAAAAAACCAACACTACAATAAAGTCTTTAATGAGCTGAACGAGCGTCTGGCTGAATTAGAGCAATCGGCACAACCAGAAAAACAACAAGATTTGCAAAAGCTGCAAGGCTGGGTGCACTCAAAACGCGTTCTTCATTAAGAACAGCTAATAACAATTACTTATTCCGCTAGTTCTAGCGGTTTTTTTCTTTGCACGCTATCATCCATTTTTATGGATTTTTTTGCTTTGGGTTTTTCGATATCTGTTAGTTAACTATTTCGTCTATTAATTTGTCGATAACTGTAAACTTTTGACATTATGTGAAATTTCTATACAGATCGATGAAAAATCAAGATTGGCATTGGCAGCCAAAAACACCCTTAGATAACAACCCATTATTTGAATGGCCGCCTCAGCTGGGGCGAATCGTAGCTTGGTACGCTTCAGTATGGCTAAAGTTGTCTGAAGTGCTGCTTATGCTGGCAATGGCGATTATCTCATGGCTTTATCTAATGCCTGAGCTTGCACAATTTCAACTACTTGGGGTTGACGTTGTGGCATTAATGTTTGTTAGGAATTTATCAATTGCAATCATTGTTGCCGGTGGCCTGCATATGTTCTTTAATGTGTTAAAAAAACAAGGATCTGAATTACGCTACGATACCACTGAACTTACCAATCAAAAACACTTTGATTTTAATAGCCAACTGTTGGACAATATGTTTTGGACTTTGGTTAGTGGTGTTACTCTTTGGACGGCTTATGAGGTATTGATTATTTGGGGAATGGCCAACCAGTACGCCCCGAATCTTGTCTGGAGTAGCAATGAAGTTTGGTTTTGCTTTCTCTTTTTTGCTATCTTTATGTGGGAATCCTTGCACTTTTATCTTGTCCACAGGCTTTTGCATTGGCCGCCACTGTACAAGCTTGTGCATTCACTCCATCATCGCAATATCAGTCCTATTTCGTGGTCAGGTATTTCAATGCACCCCGTTGAACATGTGCTTTATTTCAGCTCGATACTCATTCATTTTGTTGTGCCGACTCACCCAATCCATGTTTTATTTCACATGCTTGCGATGACCATTGGGGCAA
>JBBWVS010000132.1:0-13644 GCA_050256335.1 Gammaproteobacteria bacterium
ACAAGAACTGATTTTTATAAGTCGTCAGCCCTTTCATTACTTCAACATTATTGATGTCGCCTTTATTAAAACAATGCTCTTCAAGAAAGCGACACAAAGTGTCGTCGCCATCCGAAACAATTTCCACCAAAAGGTCGTAACGCCCTGTGACCCAGATAATAAAAACGATTTCATTGCAGTCCTGAAGCCGCTTGGCGACTTCACTAGGGCTTGAGGTCGGTGCAACCTTTATGCCCAACATCGAGTCTGTTGCATAATTGATGGCTGAGCGATCGACTAAAGCTTTGATTTGCAAAACACCTGCATCCTTCATTCGATTTACCCTATTTCTCACCGTACCTTCAGAAACATCCAGTGCTGTTGCAATTTCCTTAAAGGGCAAACGCCCATCCACCTCAAGCATGCCAATAATTTGTTGGTTCAACTTGTCGTTTAGGGTATCTCTAGACGGAATACGCAGCAATTGATCACCATCACTCATCTCGGATGTTTGATTCAAAGGCGTAACAGACTTGTTAGAATGACTCATTAATAGTGCCTAGTTCTGCGGCATATCTTCGGGATCAATACCTGGTACAAAAGTAATACCTGCTTGCTGTTTCCAGTCGTGCGGGTAAGCTGCATAAAAAATCACACACTTTTCATCACACTCATAAGCAATATGGTTGTCACGAGGTATGTAAAGAACATCCCCTGGCGAACAAGTATAAGACTTGCCATCGCAAGTCAATCTAAATTCGCCCTCCATGCAGTAGATAATTTCGTCACAAGTAAGGTCCCACGGCACCGATACGTTGTTTAAGAAATTCAATCCACCACACATAGTGTCGCTAACATTGCTAGTTACGAATGGCTTGATATAAGATTTGCCTGGCTCTAATGTGTGAAGTCGGTTCTCAATATCACTAAATTTATACAATTTTGGTGTTTTATCGCTCATTACTTATCTCCTTGTTATTTTAAGTTTATGGTTTCATTTAATTCAACAACGTAGCCATCTGGGTCTTTTAAAAATGCTAGAATTCTGGTGCCGTGGCTCATTGGGCCAGGTGGTGATATAATCTCAGCACCTTGTGCAGTAAGGGCTTCAAAAGCTTGATGTACATCGGGCGTTTCGATACAAAGATGACCCCAGCCATTACCCTTGTCGTAGTGCCCTTCTTGATCCCAGTTGTGGGTTAATTCCAAAGTTGGGAACTCCGCCTCAGGGCCGTAGCCAATAAAAGTGTTGGTGTAACGACCGCCTGGATAGTCGGTTTTTCTCAACACCTGCATTCCTAGAATGTCGCAATAAAAGTGGATAGATTTATCTAAATCCAACACCCTAATCATGGTGTGGGCCAATCTATAATTCGATTTTTTGTTTTCGTCAGACATTAATTAACTCCTAGTTTTGTTTTTAATCACGTGTTACAGCAACTGCAATCATCGTTTGAAATGCACGAACACTGTCCTCCCAATGAGGAGACAACAGGCCGCCATCCTCCGCAACAGGGGACGCCCTACCGAGCTGCATACGCTCGCAAATTGCATGATCTTCTTTATGTACATCCCACCATAATTGCTTCAACTCTTCTATCTCAGCGGTTGATAACGATTGATCCTCGGTAGTATAAATCACTCTTTTTTGTGTTGTGTGTCCTGAATCCACAGGCACACTCAAATACACACCAAGTTGATCGGGGAAGTAGCGCCCAATAATAAAATTTGGAAAGAGAGTTAGGTAGCGTGAACTCACCGAAAGCGAGCCTTCCACTTGATCACTATCATCCAAATCAACCGCACTACCCAGGCACACATCATCAACAATTGTATAGTGATCTTCAAGGGGTTGATTGGTTGTGGTTCGGTGCACAAATTGAACGTGATAAGGTTCAATAAAGTTCTCTATCAGAAATTTCCAATTACACGAAATTTCGCCAAAATCCAATGTTGCCACCGGCTTTATCTGCTCAAAATTTATGCCGTCCAAATGCCTAATCAAAGGGGCTGCATAATCTACAAATGCTGGTGCATCACCGCTTAAATTGATAAAAATCCAATCATGCCAAACAGTCAGTCTAATCGGTTTAAGGCCATGTTTCGACATCTCAAAGCCTTCGGGATGATGTTCTTTACCGCCAAAAAATGGCGTTGCACAAAGATCACCATCTAAATTGTAGGTCCAAGCATGATAAGGGCAGCACAACATAGCGCCGACATTCATCGGCTCATTGACCAATTGAAGACATCGGTGGGAGCAAGCATTATGAAATGCACCTATATCACCTTGCGCATTCTTGATAAGTAGAACAGGCTTTCCAGCAACCGTCACTGGTTGCGCATCACCCGGTTGGGCAAGTTCATGAGCAAAACCAACGAAAACCCAGTTATCAGAAAACAGTGTGCTGCATTCAACTTCTAAAAAGTCCTCATCATTGTAAGCGGCAGCTGGCAAACCATGCTTGAGTGCACCTTGCTCAAAAAACGAAGACAATTCAATTGTATTTTTACCCATCACATACACTCCAATCAATAAGCAATCAATATTTTATATTGGCAAATTATATCCTTATATTTTGCATTAAGTGCAATTAATTATGTATATTTTTGTCAATATACACATTTATTTGATTAATAATTGATCAATATGTAATAAATTTTGGTATTATTTGCACATATAGTTATTAGCAATAAGCACTAAGGAGTCACAAATGAACAACATACATGAAGAGATTAAAATCAACTTTAAGGGCTTTTCAGGCCACGGTATTGCGCTATCGAAAGACGTAGATGACGAAATTACCCGTGTCGGCCCTGGTGCTCCAGCCGGTGAATACTTGCGGCGCTATTGGCATCCGGTTTTTCTCTCGAAGGACTTGGACGAACAGCCTGTTGCAATCAAAATATTAGATGAAGAGTTGGTTATATTTCGAGACAAAAGCGGCAATTTAGGCTTGGTTCATAAACACTGTCCACACAGACAAGCCTCTCTCGAATTTGGGATGTGTACCGATAGTGGCATTCAATGCTGCTACCACGGCTGGCATTTTGCTGCCGATGGCAGCATCTTAGATGTACCAGGGCAACCAGAAAAAGCAGCTGATATGATTAAGCAGAGGGTGAGGTTAGGCGCTTATCCCACACACGAATACAAGGGTTTGATTTTTGCTTATATGGGTCCGATAGAATCGATTCCTGAATTTCCAGTGTATGACAGCTTTGATTTTGAAAATATGGAAATGGTACCCTACAAAGCGCCTTTTGCTTGCAATTGGCTGCAAGTATTGGATGCCATTGTTGATCCTATTCACACCGCCTTCTTGCATTCCAACGTCAGTCGAGTGCAATTCTCTGAGGGTTTCGGCGAAGTTGGTCAAATGGATTTCTTCGAGCGGGAGTCATGGATTTTAGGCTGCAATACCCGTCGTGTTGGCGACAATGTATGGCTTAGAATTAACGAAGTCATCTTACCAAACTTTACCCAAGCGGGATCTGCATTCACCGCTGATGGCACTAAGGAAATTTTTTATGGCCGCAGTTCCTTTACTCGATGGGTTGTGCCTATCGATGACGAAACCACTATCTGCTACGCTTGGGCCAATTTTGGTGAACGAGGCGACCCTCAAGAGTACAACACCCCTGAAGGGCCGGAACTGATTGAACAAGGCGAGGTTTTTGATCGCCCTTATGAGCAAAAACAAAAGTTTCCTGCAGACGTGGAAGCCTGTGAAGGCATGGGCCCTATTACTATTCACAATAATGAGAATTTAACCACCAGCGATATCGGCGTTGCCCTGATGCGACGCCAAATCCGCGAGCAAATCCGTGGCCTTAGCGCCGGTAAAGAACCTATGCATGTTAGCCCAAGTGATACTGCGCCAATTCCAACTTATGGCGGCGACACCGTTCTTAACATCTCACGTAAAACTAAAGGTGATGAATTAGCATTGTTAAGCAAGATTGCCCATGAATTTATCAAAATTCAGTTCGCTGTTGATGGTAAATCGGAAAATAAAAGAATAAGTATCGTCACTGATAAACTAAAAGAAATGCAATCACGCTACAATTGCCCAGAATAATTCAAGAGAGAATCCCATGGATCAAAAAATTCGAGTTCACTTTAAAAGTAACCATGCCAACCCTGACTCATTTCCACCAACAATTGAAGGTGAGGCTGTCTTTGCTCTAACCGAAAAGCGCTACAACGACGCCTTAGAGAGGTACCCTGATTTAAAAGGAAAAATTGATCCAGTATTTGACTGGAATCTTGACAACTTCTACGAATCAATGAAAACAGCAGAAGTGCTTGTCTGTTGGGATTTTCCAACCGAAAACCTAGCAGAAATCGCGCCAAACCTTCGCTGGATACATATTATTGGTGCGGGTGTTGAGCACCTATGCCCAATGGACTGGGTACCTGATAATGTCACGGTTGTGAATAACCGAGGCGCACACGCTGCAAAGGCAGGTGAATTTGGCCTAATGAGTATTCTAATGCTACACACTCACATACCCCAAGTGATTGCCAATCAACGCAACAATCACTGGGAATCGTTATATTCGACACCGATTGCTGGCAAAACCCTACTTGTGATTGGTGCCGGTAACATCGGCTACTCTGCAGCCAAGCACTGCAAAATGGTAGGTATGCATGTAATTGGTGTTAGCCGCCACGGCAAAGCTTTAGAGGGTGTTGATGAAATGGTGACAACTGAACATCTGGAAAAAGTTCTGCCAAAGGCTGATTACATTTTTATGTCAACACCGAACACTACTGAAACCAGTAATTTATTAAACCGAGAACGTCAAGCATTAATGAAACCGGGTGTCGGTATTGTTAATGTCGGCAGAGCAGCAACCATGGATTACGATGCTCTACAAGACAATCTTCACTCAGGCCACATTAGCGGTGCAATCATTGATGTATTTGACACAGAGCCATTACCAGCAGACTCACCACTATGGACAACACCCAACCTAATGGTGATGCCACATATCTCAGCTGATGATGGTGATAGCTATATCCCACTGACACTCGACTTAGTTTTTATCAACATACGTCGCCACCTGAAGGGCAAAACTTTAAACAACCTGGTTAGGCCTAAATTAGGTTACTAGAACTAGACTTATAAAGGGGGAAAATAAAAACAATTGCTTTTATTGGACTTAGCATTATGGACACACCCATAGCTAGACACCTTGCGGATACCGGTAACTAAACTTAGCGAGCTATGAGCACTCTGCCTTAGTTCAAGCTATCGAGCATCTCAGCAACCAGACTTAACTAACTATTTAACCCTTGCAACCACCCTTGAGCAACCTTGCGTGAGGTAAGTTCGAGGCTCTTGAATGGCTCTGCCAAAGCATCTGAAAGTGAAATATGTTCAGAAACAACACTAAATACCCTGTCAATACCTTGCTCATGTATTGACCCAATATCCCCTTCAACCGATCCAGCAATAACAAATACCGTGCATTGATATTTCTTGGCTCGTTTAGCAATACCAATCGGCGCCTTTCCATGCAAACTCTGGGAATCAATACGACCTTCACCAGTAATGAGTAAATCAGCGCTCTCAAGATGACGCTCGAGATCAACTGCATCAAGGACAATATCAACACCACTTTTCAGTTCTGCGTTTAAAAACGCTAAAAAAGCAGCGCCCAACCCGCCAGCAGCGCCTGCACCAGGTACCGAAGCCACGTCTTTTCCTGTTGTTTGATGAATAATCTTAGCATAATGCGCAAGATTGGTATCAAGCTCAGCAACCATTTGAGCATCCGCACCCTTCTGTGGTCCAAAAACCACCGATGCACCCTGCTCTCCAATCAATGGATTGCCTACATCACAAGCCACCTCAAAGTGTACACCTTGCAAACGACTGTCGAGCGCACTCGCATCAATACAACTTAATGCACTTAAGCTACCACCGCCCTTATCTAGCTCACCACCTTCAGCATCCAGTAATCGAACACCAAGTGCTTGCAACATGCCAGCGCCACCATCATTACAAGCACTACCTCCTAAACCAACAATAAAGTGACGGGCACCGTGATTAAGTCCGGCAAGAATAAGCTCACCCAAACCATAACTGCTCGCCAACATAGGGTTTCTCTCATTAAAATCCAGCATATCCAAGCCGCAAGCAGAAGCCACTTCCACAACCGCTGTTTTTGAGTTGCCAAGAAGCCCCCAACATGCATTAATAGCACCACCTAGCGGGCCGACAACCTTTGCTAAATTGAGCTGACCTGTCGTTGCAGCGACCAGCGTTTCGGTTGTGCCTTCGCCGCCGTCAGCAATGGGTAGTAGTACAATTTCAGCGCTAGGAAAAACCCCTGTGAAACCTGCGGCTATTGATGCCGCAGCATCTTTGGCAGATAAGCTTCCTTTGAAAGAATCGGGTGCAATGACAATTTTCATAATCCGAATCTGTTCACGATAGAAATTCGTAAACTGCAGCTAAGAAACGAAAAATTAAGAATACTTTTTACCCCAAATTTCAAGACTGCTCGTTGCGAGAATAATCACCAAAATGCCTATCCATTGTGAGAAAGCGAGTGAATTTTGGAAAGCAACAATGCCAATCATAATGGTAAATATGGGCTCAAAAAACATTACATTGGAAGTGCGAACAGGGCCAATTTTTGCAATCGAATAAAAGAAGAAATAAAACCCGCCGATCATGCCCACAGCTGAGGCCAAGCTCCACTGTATCATCTCAAAGGTAACTGAGGCAATAGGCTCTGGCGTGATAATAAAATAAATCAGTGCAAATACACCTGTTGGCAATATCATCAGATATTTAATCAAACCCCAGCCCGGCTCCACGTCTTTATGACGTGAAAGAATATTAACCGCCGCCTGGGCAATAGACGCAATCGTTCCCCAGAAAACACCCCAAGCATCCCAATCAGAGGCATCGCCTTGCACCATTAGCCAAATACCAAACAGAGAGACAATTAACGCAGCTGCTGATATTAGGTCAATGGAGCGACTCTTCATCACCGAGTTGGCAAAAAAGGTAAACAGCGGGAAGGTGTAGATCACCACAACCGCTAGACTGAGTGGGATCAACTTGAGTGAGTACATATAACAGCCGACAAATACAGCCTGCAAAATGCTGATTGCAATCAGCCTCATATAAAGTGATTTCGTTGTTTTCTTTTTGCTGGTCTTGTCTAGCGCGCTTGAGAGTAACAGGGTTGTTGTGTAACGAACACAAAGCAAAAGAAAGACACTACCACCTGCAGCATAATACAAGGGTGCCATCGAAGCAGCGAACGAAAAAAAGAGTGCCGAGACAATAGCTGAAAGAATATTGACAGAGAGTAACGCTTTCACAGTAATAAAGATAAGGCCATATAGAAAGTCTGCATTTTATAACTCAAAAATGTGGAGCGTCAAGCTTTATCTTTAACCCCAATAAAATACTTATTTACTGAGATTTTTCCTCATTTTCTCTGGGTTATTTGTTGTCAAAGAGGATGCACCCCAATCCGACATACGTTGAGCCCAAGCTGCATCATCAATAGTCCAGCCGGTGTGGTATGACAAACCCAGTGCAAGCACTGCATCAACCAATTCTTTTGAATTTTCATTGTTTGAACTCAAGCCATCGGCACCAATATCAAGCAATACTGGTAGGATTTTCTCAATATCAAAATCCGTTTCAAAGTCATTCAACCAATTTGCCTGATACTCCGGCGCCAACGCTTTACACGCTTTAATAACATCCGCATCAAAAGCAATAATAACAACTTGCTCAGGACTTAAGTTTGATTGCCTAAGCTGACTCACCAATACCGGCACGATTTCCGTACCGCATTTGATTTCAATAAGAATTTTCTTACCAACGGGAATGGTGGCAATCACCTCATCGAGCGTAGAGATTCTTTCTGCAGAAAACTTCTTTGCACGATAACTACCAATATCAACAACTTTCAACTCTTGTAAAGTGTATTCGACAACAACAAGCTTTTTATCACCGACACGCTCAGTATTGTCGTCATGAATGCAAATAATAACGCCGTCTTTCGTTAACCGAAAGTCGCCTTCAATCGCATCGGCATTTTGCTGCCAAGCAAGCTTAAATGAAGCCAGCGTATTTTCTGGTGCAGCGCCAGAAGCGCCCCTGTGTGCAACAATAAGCATATTAATTACAAGTATTTACTCGCAAGCTTCTCACCAAGAGCATGGGAGGTTGTCCACTTACCACCAAAAACAGTGATAATTTTTCCATGTTGTTCAATCGCATATTCTCGTGATGCCTTATTAGGTTTTTTGTGTGAAATTAGCAGCGGCCTTAAACCGGCATAATTGCCAACAATATCCACTCCCGTCACGCCATTTTTAAAATAATACTGATAGGCGGCCAACAAATAGCTGATTTCCTCATTCGATGCTTTAATCGGCTCATCAATCGATTGGCGTACTTCGGTCGTGCCAACTAAAGTCTTGCCATGATGAGGTAACACAAAAAAAACACGCTCCTCGCCGGGCACTTCCAATATGAAGCCACTGTCTAATGGTCGGTCAATAATAATATGTGAGCCCCGAATCAAATCAAGATGCGTTTCAGTTTTAATGTTGGAACGTTGCAACAAGGCCTCAGCCCATGGGCCAGCTACATTAATGACTTTATCAAATTGATGGCACTCACCCGACTCTAAGTGAATTGTGCCATCACTATCAAGTCGACTAACAGGGTTATTCTCAAATATTCTACCACCCTCGGAACGCAATTCATCAGCCAACATCAAGCCTAAATTCTTGTCGTCCATTTGCCCGTCAGAATAACTGTAAAGAGCCGACAAATTGCTTTTGTTAAACTGAGGGTACTGCTTAGAAAATTGATCGATACTTTCTTTACGATGTTTCTGGATCGTGTGCTTTCCTGCCAAAATATCGTACAGATACAAGCCAACTCGCACCATCCAAGCGGGGCGTCTACTTGTTTTATAAATAGGAAGATAGAAACGCAAAGGCCGAGTCAATTCGCTAGATTTATTGAGCCAATATTTCCGCTCTTTGAGGGACTCTCGCACCAAACGAAATTCGGCATGCTCCAAATAGCGTAAGCCACCATGCAAAAGTTTAGATGAGTTAGCACTGGTCTCACTCATCAAAGAGCCACGCTCAAATAGCGTGACTTCATGGCCTTTTTTCAAAGCCTCTGAGGCCACACAAAGGCCGTTAATACCCCCGCCTACAATGCCAATTTTCATTTAGATTGAATCAGTATTTTCCAAGTTTGCATTATAGGGCTTTGCAAGGTACAGAAAATTAAAATATAGCAAAACCCATCTTCAATAATTTTCTTAAGAAAATCGCTTAACTCTAAAGACGAAAAATACCGATTTAGTGTGCTTTAAGGCTTTAAGTCGGTGTTTTTTTGAGATGTTTACAGAAATTTAAGAAATAATGAAAATGAGAAATAATTAAGGAAAATCGCTTAACAATATTTTTAGAGTAATATGGCAATACTATGGCAGCATTTTTAATTGTTCACTCAAAACTTAACAACCCCAATCTTTTTCAGAAATACGTTGTCGCATCAGAAGACTCACTTAAACAATACAAAGGAGAGTATTTATTAGGTGGCAAACTTAATACAGTATTAGAGGGAAAACACGATAAATCTCGTACAGTTGTATTTCAATTCCCAAGCTCCGAACATGCAAAAAATTGGTACAACAGTGAAGAGTATCGCAAAGTTAAGCACTTACGTGACAACACAGGCGTATTTGACTTTGTTTTAGTCGACTCATTCTAGTACGATTGAACGGAATAATCACCTAAAAAATAGGTCTTGTTATAAAAAAGGCTCCAAATAAGAGCCCTTAAATTACAACAAACAATTGTTACGAGAATCTAGAAAAGTGAAATAGCCAACTCCATCCAGTAACTTGGCATAAGGCCAATCACCAAAATAAGAATGCCGTTGATAGACAAAACAACTTTCATGTCCAATGGTGCAGTAACTACAATCTCTTTATCGGCATCATCAAAATACATGGTCTTAATAATTTGCAAATAATAGTAAGCACTGATTACCGCAAACACGACCGCGATGATTGCGAGGTAAACATAACCTGCTGATACCACTTGCTGGAGAATGAATAACTTTGAGAAGAAGCCAATAAATGGCGGCACGCCAGCCATGGAAAGCATAACCACAAGCATGATTAAGGCAAACCAAGGCGAGTGTTTGCTAAGACCTCTAAAGTCAGAAACTTGCTCGGCCTCAAAGCCTTGTTTGTTAAGGGCGATGATTGAGCCAAACGCAGCCAAACTCATCAAAATGTAGGCCAACACATAAAATGCAGCCGCACCGTAGCCTTCAATAACGCCGGTGGCGAAGCCAAGCAAAATAAAACCAATATGAGAAATTGTCGAATAAGCCAAAAGGCGCTTGATGTTGGATTGCATTAAAGCAACCAAAGAGCCAAGCGCGATGGAAAGAATCGCCAACACCATAAATAGATCCGACCAATACGCCTGCATCGCACCAAGACCATCAATCATTAAACGCACCAACATCGCTGCAGCAGCAATTTTTGGCACGGTAGATAAGAACATTGTGACCGAAGTCGGCGCGCCTTGATAAACATCCGGCACCCACATGTGAAATGGCACAGCGCCCAGCTTGAAAGCAATACCAATAACCAAGAACACTAGGCCAAAATTAAGAATAAGCACTTGTTCTGAGACTAAGGTCGCACTTGTAGCAAATGTCGCAATTTGGGCAATATCCAAAGCGCCAGTAATGCCGTAAATCATTGACATGCCATAGAGCAACAAGCCCGATGCAATTGCGCCCAATACAAAATACTTCAGCGCAGCTTCAACAGCTGTTGCACGATCTCTAGCGATGGCAATCAGCGTGTATAAAGATAGTGACATAATCTCAAGGCCTAGATAAATCGTCAGTAAGCTGTGAGCTGAAATCATCACCATCATGCCGAGTATTGAAAGCAAAGCAAGGACAAAATATTCACCTTTAAACAGATTATGTACCTTGAGGTAGTGGCGAGTATAGACAAGCGCCACCATGGCAAAGCCCATGGTAAAGATCTTAAAGGTTGAGCCCATCGTATCAAGCACAAAAGTGCCGTCGAAAATCACTTGCGATTCACCGATTAAAGTAAAGGCTAAGTAGCCAGTAACGAATAAAGTGATTTGCGTTAAATAATAAGTCAGATTTTGAAAACGCTGAGAAGTGTATAAGTCAAGTAGCAAAATCACAACAGCGGCCGACAACATAAAAATCTCTGGCAGAGCGAAACACAAGTCGGCAATATTAAATTGATAATCTATCATAATGTTACCGGTAGTTTGGTTGTGAGCGCCTGCTCAAGAAGGTTAACAACGGATGCGTGCATCACTTCAACCACCGGTTGCGGATAAACACCCATGACAATAACAGCCACAGCAAGTATTGCCAAGATAAAGAACTCTCTGTTGTTAATATCACTCAACGTGCTGACAGCTGAATTCGTCACCGGACCCCAGAATACACGCTTCACCATCCACAGCGTGTAAGCTGCACCGATGATAAGCGTTGTTGCTGCAAGGAAGGCGTACCAGAAGTTTGCTTGAAGCGCACTAAGGATAACCATGAACTCACCAACAAAGCCAGACGTTCCTGGAAGACCAGCATTTGCCATCGCAAATAACACGGCAAAACCGGTGAATTTAGGCATGGAGTTAATGACGCCACCATAGCTTGAAATGTCTCTTGAGTGCAAGCGGTCATAAAGCACACCAACCACCAAGAACATCGCGGCAGAAATAAAGCCGTGGGAAATCATTTGTATCATCGCACCTTCAAGGCCGAGATAAACGCCTTCGAGACTGCCAATAATATTGCCGTCGGTACCCATTTCCACGATTGAGAATAAAGAAAACACACCCAAAGTCACAAAACCCATGTGGGAAATTGATGAATAAGCAATGAGCTTCTTCATGTCTTTTTGCACAAGGGCGACAAAGCCAATGTAGACAATTGCAATAAGGGAAAGTACGATCACAACAGTTGCAAACTCTGACGAAGCATCTGGCGTAATTGGTAATGAGAAACGGAAGAAGCCGTAACCACCCATCTTCAACATGATGGCCGCTAGAATAACCGAGCCTCCTGTTGGCGCTTGTACGTGTGCGTCGGGCAACCAAGTGTGCACTGGGAACATTGGCACTTTCACCGCAAAGGCGAGGAAAAACGCCCAGAAAATCCAGCTTTGCTCGGTGAGCGTTAACGCTAAATCATTAAGCACTGCAAGTGAGAATGAGGCGCCATCCCCTTGAATGGTGTACATGTAGATCAAAGACACCAGTAGGAATACTGAGCCAAGGAATGTGTAGAGGAAGAACTTAACCGCCGCATAAACGCGATTTTGACCACCCCAAATACCGATAATAAGCAGCATCGGAATGAGCGAGGCCTCCCAGAATACGTAGAATAGAATCGCATCCATTGACGAGAATACGCCGATGATGACACCCTCCATCATTAAAAAGGCTGCCATGTAGTCGGCAGGTCTGTTTTGAATTACTTCCCAGCCAGCAACAATCACTAGGATAGTCGAGAATGTCGTAAGGATAATCAAAGGCATCGAAATGCCATCAATACCAATGTGGTAGCGAATATTAAATTGCTCAATCCAAGGCAAATCTAGGACAAATTGCATATCAGAAGTTGAGGTATCAAAACCTGTCCAAAGAGTTAGTGATAGTGCGAACACCGCAACAGCTATCACAACAGCTACCCATTTCGCAATATCGCTACGCTTATTACCAATGGCTATAACCAAGCCGCCGCCTAATACTGGTAGCCAAATCAATATATTAAGTAACGAGTCCATACTATGATCCTAAGCGAATTAGAGGGTTATCGCCTGAGACAAGCACCCAAGTTAAAACAAGCATTAAGCCAATAATCATAAAGAAGGCGTAATGATATAAATAGCCCGTTTGTACCGGTCGGATAACCGAGCCAACAAAGCGTGCGAATCTGGCAGAGCCGTTAACCACGAATTGATCGATGATTGCCATATCTGAAATACGCCACAACAAATCACCTAATTTTCTCGAGCCACGAACAAAAACAATCTCGTTAAAACGGTCAAAACCGTAAAGTGATTCTAAGACGTAATTTGTACGACGGAAGCGCTTTTGAATAGCATCTGCCCACTGCGTACGATAAAGCGAGAACAGCCAAGCAGTACCAATACCACCGACCATCATCCAGAATGGTAATGTCATCACAGAATGGGTAATTAAAGCAAAAGCCGAATGGAAGTGTTCTTTGAGTGCCGCAACAGCGCCGTGCGTTTCTGAGTTAATTGTAATTGCATTGTCCAGCCAACCGGTAAAGAGCATTGGCTCAATAGTAAAGTAACCGATAACGGCTGACGGTATCGCCAACATAATCAATGGTGCGGTAATCGATGAAGTGGTTTCATGTAGGTGCTCTTCTGTGTGACGATCAACGCGCGACTTGCCGTGGAAGACCAAAAAGAACATGCGTAATGAATACAAAGCGGTAATAAATACACCAGCAACAACCGCGTAATAAACCCATTCTGCAAACGGTAAATTGGAGAAATGAACCGCCTCGATAATCATGTCTTTCGAGAAAAAGCCGGCAAAGCCTGGGAAGC
>JBBWVS010000133.1:0-4201 GCA_050256335.1 Gammaproteobacteria bacterium
TTTGCTTGCATGTCTCCAGCGGCCCACGCCAAGTCGCCAACTCTCTGAAAGCCAAATTTAGAATAGTAAATATAAAACGGAATCATGGTGACATTATGCGATGCATAAGACGTGGCAGCAGCTATCCAATCGGATATTGCACCCGCCTCGTTTATACCTTCTTGTAGTACTTGGCCTTTGATGTCCTCCTTGTACCACATAACCGTTTCAGAATCCTCGGGCTCATACAATTGTCCAGAAGACGAGTAAATACCCATTTGCCTAAACAAACCCTCCATGCCAAAAGTTCTCGCCTCATCGGGTACGATTGGTACAACTCTTGGTCCTAATTGTTTATCACGAACCAGTAAGGTTAAGAAACGAACAAATACTTTTGTACTTGAGAGCTCTTTCTCGCCTGAGGACTTTAACAAAGTTTCGAAAACATGGATATCGGGCATCTTCAGTTTTTCTAATTTAAAGCTTCTAATGGGCAGATATCCACCCAAGGCTTTTCGCCTCTCCTTGAGGTAGATAATTTCTTCGCTGTCTTCGCCGGGTTTGTAGAAATTAAGCTGTTTTGCATCTTCCACAGTAACGGGAATATCAAACCGTTTAGCAAAGCGCGTTAATGCCTCAACACCGAGCTTCTTTTGAGAGTGCGTGGTGTTTTTTCCCTCGCCAGCCTCACCCATGCCGTAACCTTTAACCGTCTTAGCCAAAATAACTGTCGGTTGGCCAACATGCTCTTTTGCCCTCTTATAGGCTTGATACATTTTATTTGGATCATGTCCACCACGCGTCAATGCAAAAATCTCATCGTCACTCAAGTGTGCGACCAGTTCTAATAATTCTGGGTACGCACCAAAAAAATATCGACGCACATAAGCGCCGTCTTTGGCTTTATAGGCCTGATATTGACCATCAACAACCTCTTCCATACGTTTCTTTAGCAAGCCAGAAGTGTCTTTGGCTAACAATGCATCCCAATCCCTGCCCCAAATTACCTTGATAACGTTCCAGCCTGCACCGCGGAACATTGCCTCTAATTCTTGAATAATTTTACCGTTACCTCGAACAGGGCCGTCTAAGCGTTGTAGATTACAATTGATAACAAAAATAAGATTATCTAACTTCTCTCTGCCCGCCAACGAAATAGCGCCTAACGACTCCGGTTCATCGGTTTCACCATCACCAATATAAGTCCATACCGTGCGCTTATCGGTTTTAATAATCTCACGATGATGTAGGTATTTCATAAAGCGCGCTTGATAAATCGCCATGATTGGACCCAGACCCATCGAAACCGTCGGAAACTGCCAAAAATCAGGCATTAGCCACGGGTGTGGGTAAGAAGACAATCCTGGATGATTTGCCTCTTGACGGAAATTGAGCATTTGCTCTTCAGTGATTCTCCCCTCTAGAAAGGCGCGCGAATATATACCCGGCGCTATATGGCCTTGGAAAAAGATTAAATCAGCACCTTGGTCGGCATCGTTTCCACGATAAAAATGATTAAAGCCCACCTCATAAAGTGTAGCACTGGATGCAAAGGAGGCAATATGACCGCCCAATTCGGAGGAAACCTGATTTGCTTTGACCACCATAATCATTGCATTCCAGCGGATAATTGACTTAATCCGATGCTCAATTTCATGCTTAACCACCAGCTCGGTTTCTTTTTCAACGGGAATTGAGTTGAGATAAGCGGTATTCACACCTTCAGGCAGGTCCATGCCCTCACTGTGTGCCATGTCCATTAGCTGATTAAGAATAAACTTGGCCCTATCTTCACCCTCGAAACGTGCAACCGAGTGGAAAGCTTCTAGCCATTCTATGGTTTCTTGGGGGTCAATGTCTTTATCACTATTTATCATATAATTCAGTTCAACTTAACAACGATTAAAATTCAAGTAGTAGGGTGCGTATTATGCCAAATAATTAGCAGAAATGTTTACTTTGAGACTTTTGTGGCCATTATTTTTTGAACTTGCTGAATGATAAAAATGAATAAAAATTTAAAATTAATAGCGCTGGCTATTGGTGAGCATTTTTCTGCACTTTTTACACTAACGCACAAACACCGCCATGGCGTTGTTTGGCTTAGCTATAACACTCCTAGCCTCAACCCTTCAAGATAGGGAATTTTTTTCCATTTTACTGCGTTAATTTTTATCGCCTTATAACAAGTAGAATCTCTACAAATATACCTTGTAAAGCCATAAAAATCCCACTATCAAATCTAAAATGATTGTTACAAAGATCTCACTTTAGGTAAACCCTTAGAAAGATCAAACTAAGCGCAAAAGCACCAATACCCATTAAGGTCTGAACAATATCGTCCGCAGGAAAAAATAGTGTCGAAAAGTAAGCGCCAAAGAACAATGCCAGTAATGGCATTAAATACAATTGAAAAGCTCTAAAGAACAATTCAGAAGATGAAATTTCTAGGGTAATCACATCGCCTGTCTTTACACCTTCTTGCAAAGGTTTTTTAAATTGTGAGAAGCCCGCAAAAAAGCCTGAGAGCACACCTGTACCGCACGTTGCTTTTGAAGCACACGTATTACAGCCTTCTTGTCGTTGGGCTTTCAACACCATCAAGTCATTCTTTATTTCAATAATCTCAAAGTCTTCTTGCATTGCAATAAGTGTTAGTTTGATAAAATAGCTTTTGTTTAATTTTATCAAATTCAAAACACTTTATGCAAAGGTCTCAAACATGAAAATCTCACCCTTGATCTTTAAGGCCTACGATATACGCGGAATTGTCGAAAACGAACTGACGCCAGAAGTAGTTAGGGCCATCGGTCGTGCAATTGGTAGCGAGTCTATTGACAAAGGCGAACGCGGTGTAGCCGTTGGCAGAGATGGGCGCCTAAGTGGCATGATGCTAATGGATGAACTGAAGGCTGGACTGATTGAGAGCGGATGCCACGTTATTGATGTGGGTATGGTACCAACCCCTTTGGTGTATTTTTCAACCTACACCAAAGGAGCTACTTCCGGAGTCATGATCACCGGTTCACACAACCCACCAGAATACAACGGCTTTAAAATCATGATTGCCGGTGAAACTCTTTCATCCGATCGTATTCAATCGCTTTACGATAGAATTATCAATCAAGATTACGCGTCAGGTGCAGGCTCTTCAATGTCAGTCAATATTGACGAAGACTACATCAACACCATTAAATCAGACATAACACTCGATAAAAAACTGCATGTTGTTATCGACTGCGGTAACGGCGTTGCTGGCAATATTGCACCCAAACTGTTCGAGGCGCTTGGCGCCAAAGTCAGCAAACTTTTTTGCCTAGTTGACGGACGGTTTCCAAACCATCATCCCGACCCTTCAAAGCTCGAGAATTTGCAAGATCTAATCAAAGAAGTGCTTGAAACTGGTGCCGACATGGGTTTTGCCTTTGATGGCGATGGCGATAGACTGGGCCTTATTGATAACAAGGGAAATGTCATTTGGGCGGACAGGCAAATGATTCTCTACGCCAGAGATATTCTTAGCCGTAATACTGGCGCGAAAATTGTCTTTGATGTCAAATGCTCCTCTCTTTTACCAAAAGATATTGCTGAACACGGTGGTGAGCCCATTATGTCGCGCACAGGACACAGCTTTATTAAGGCAAAGCTCAAGGAAACTGGCGCTGCACTTGGTGGTGAAATGTCGGGTCATATATTCTTTAAAGAGCGCTGGTACGGCTTTGATGATGCCCTCTATACAGGAGCAAGATTGCTAGAAATACTCTCAAAAACCGACAAAACTTGTGCGGAGGTTTTTATTGACTTACCTGACAGTATTAATACTCCAGAAATCAACATTCACTTTGATAAGCAAGGGCAACAATTTGAGGCAATGGATAAGTTGGCTAAAACAGCCGATTTCCCAGGTGCTGAAATTACCACTATTGACGGGGTGCGAGTGGACTATGCTGATGAGAAACATTGGGGTTGGGGCTTGGTTCGCTCTTCCAACACCACGCCATGCCTAGTGTTGCGTTTTGAAGCGAACAATCAACAAACACTTAATAACATCCAAGCAACATTTAAATCTTGGCTAGAAAGTAACGATATTCCTACTAACGATTTCTAAAACTTTGGATTGTTTCTACAAAGCAAAGACACACGTGTAACTTGTTTATGTTTTGGCTCTAGGCACAAACTCCAAAACCGTTGCGTTAACGCAGTACCTTGGCATGCCATCTGG
>JBBWVS010000134.1:0-5251 GCA_050256335.1 Gammaproteobacteria bacterium
ATTCTTTTTCGCTTGCTCAAACATATCACGCACACGAGATGCACCGACACCAACAAACATTTCGACAAAGTCTGAACCCGAAATGAAGAAAAATGGCACGTCGGCTTCGCCTGCAATTGCTTTCGCCAGTAACGTTTTACCCGTGCCAGGAGGGCCCACCATTAGCACGCCTTTTGGAATCTTGCCGCCCACTTTTGTAAATTTAGAAGGGTCGGATAAAAAGTCGACCAATTCGCTGACTTCTTCTCTAGCCTCGTCAACACCCGCCACATCGTCAAAAGTGACATGCGATTCATCTTTGGTGATTAAGCGCGCCTTTGACTTACCAAACGACATTGGATTTTTGCCACCCATAGCGCCACCGGCGCCACGCATTGTGTACAAAATAACACCAATCAATAATAATATTGGCGCAAGTGAGATGATTAGCTGTTTAAAGAAACCCTCTTGTTCAGGCGGTGTAGCTATGACGGCAACGCCATTGTTTAACAAATCGCCCATCAAACCCAAGTCGCCTGGACTGTAAGTACTGAACTGCTCACCGGTGCCGCTGATACCACTGATATTTTTACCAGCAATGGTGACACTAGAGACGTTACCCTGATTGACGCTTTGAATAAATTGCGAGTAGCTAATCTGAGTTTTCTTGTCTTCAACTTGGAAGGTGCCAAAAAGAGAGGCCAGCACACTGCCCAATACAAGCCAAAGTAAAATATTTTTATACATAAAACAACAACAAAAATTAATAAAATTTAGGGAGATAACTATACCCTATTGTGTACTTATATAGGGCTTGATGCCGTTTTTTCAAGAGCCCTTTGCATTATTTATGCAAAATTCTCTTTAATGGTTTGATGCCAAATTATTCTTGAATATGACATAATGACCTAGGTTCAGATATTACACCACTTTTCTGGTTTTTTTCTGACCGCAATCTTGCTGTAAAGATCTCATCTAAATGAAAATCAAACCAGAACAGCTCACTAAACACTTAAACGAAGGGTTGGCACCCATCTATTTTGCCTTCGGGCCCGAGATTCTCTTAGTTGAGCAAAGCTTGAGCAGTATCAAGAAGGCATCTCTTGAGCGTGGATTTACCGATCGAGTGCGCTTTGACATTGATGGTAATTTTGCTTGGGACAAAATTTTTGCAGAAATCGCCAACACGTCATTGTTCGCACCGCAACGCGTTATTGAGTGCCACTTAAGCACTGGGAAAATAGGCGTCAAAGGCTCAAAGGCACTTTGCGAAATTACTGAAAACCTATCGACCGACATCCTGTTAATCATTTCTGCTGGAAAGCTTGATATGGCTCAGCAAAAAAGCAAGTGGTTCAAGTCACTCGAGCAAAAGGGTGTTGTTCTTCAGCACTGGGAAGTGCAAAGTGACCACTTGGTTGGTTGGATCCTTAATCATATGGAGCAATTAGGCTTAGCAGCCGACAAAGAAGTCGCCAATGCAATTGCCTACTGCACCGAAGGCAACTTGCTGGCATCGATGCAAGAGATTCAAAAATTACAAATTGCTTACCCTAACGGTAAAATTAATACCGAGGATTATTTAAAGCAAATTGACCAACAATCTCATTATTCAGTTTTCGGCTTAATTGATGCCGCTCTCAAAGGAGACGCTACCAAAGTTAACAAAGTATTCAACTCTTTGTTGGACGAGGCAACACCAATGATTATAATTATCTCATCGCTCTATCGTGAGATCAAAACACTGTCCACGATGGCGGTCGAATTGCAGCACAACCAACCCATAGACTCGATATTGACAAAGCACCGTGTTTGGCAAAAAAGAAAACCATTGATTACAAATGCACTGAAAATACACCCTTATCAACGCCTACAAAAACTGACCTTATCGCTCGGGCGTATTGACCGTTCACTCAAAGGTATGGATAATCTGAATGTTTCTGATGAACTCAGAACCGTACTCATCGCATTAGCTGGAAAAACCCAATGGACTCAATAGCAAAATTAATTGCAACACTTGGCAAAAAAGCAAGAAAAGCCTCAAAAAGTTTGCGTAGCGCAAACACTGAGCAAAAGAATTCTGCACTTTTGCACATTGCACGCAATATTCAAAAAAACAAAACCTCACTTCTTATCGAGAATGAAAAAGACTTAGCGCACGGCAAAACCAATAGTTTGAATGAGGCGCTATTAGACCGCTTAATGTTGGACGATGAGCGTATTGCAGGCATGATTGAGAGCTTAAAGCAAATCGCCGCTTTGCCTGATCCAGTTGGTGAAATCACTGACCTCAAATATCGCCCAAGCGGTATTCAGGTGGGCAAAATGCGTGTGCCAATTGGTGTCATGGGTATTATTTATGAATCTCGTCCTAACGTTACTATCGACGCTGCAGCGCTATGTCTAAAATCTGGCAACGCGGTTATTTTGCGTGGCGGTTCGGAAGCCATTCATTCTAATTTGGCTCTATACGAGTGCGTGAAAAATGGCTTGAGCGATGCCGGTCTTGATGTCAATGCGGTACAACTGATTGATATCACCGACAGACAAGCGGTCTCAGAATTAGTCAAAGCCTATAAGTATGTCGATGCCATTATTCCAAGAGGTGGCAAAGGGCTGATTAAAAATATTACAGAACACGCAAGAATGCCTGTCATTAAACACCTGCACGGTGTTTGTCATACCTATCTGGACAGAGATGCCGACTCACAAAAAGCAATTGAAATTGCTTTTAACGGCAAAACACGTCGTTACGGTGTATGTAATGCCACCGAAACATTACTGGTTCACAAAGATTTAGCAAAAGATGTGCTTGAGCAATTGATTGATCTTTATGTCGATAAAGGTGTGGAGTTGCGCGGCTGTGAAAAAACACAACAACGCTCAAACAAAGTCATCGCTGCTACCGAGCAAGACTGGAGTGAAGAGTATTTGGCGCCTATTTTATCGATTCGCATTGTTGATTCTCTGGATGACGCAATTGCACATATCGACCAGTACGGCTCGTCTCATACCGAAACCATTGTCAGCGAAAGCATTACGCGTTCGCGCAAATTCTTAACCGAAGTCGACTCGTCATCGGTAATGGTGAACGCCTCTACCGGCTTTGCTGATGGCTTTGAGTATGGTCTAGGCGCTGAGATTGGTATTAGTACTGATAAATTCCACGTCCGTGGACCAGTTGGCCTCGAAGGTCTTACTTCACAAAAATACATCGTCTTCGGCGACGGACACACAAGAGCATGACAATTGAACAATCACTAGCGGTCTTCGAGCGTGGTGCAGATGAAATTCTGCCACTTGAAGAGCTGAAAAAGAAACTCGCAAAAAACAAACCCCTGCGCATTAAAGCAGGCTTTGATCCTACTGCGCCTGATCTTCATTTGGGTCACACTGTACTCATCAACAAGCTTAGGCAGTTGCAAGATTTGGGTCATGACATTATTTTCCTAATTGGTGATTTCACCGGCATGATTGGCGACCCAACAGGTAAGAATGTCACGCGCAAGCCTCTCACCAAAGAGCAAGTACTGAATAACGCCAAAAGCTACCAAGAGCAAATTTTTAAGATTCTTGATAAAGACAAAACGCAAGTTCGATTTAATTCAGAATGGATGAGTGAAATGAGCTCGGCCGATATGATTAGCTTAGCTTCGAAACTTACCGTAGCGAGAATGTTGGAGCGTGATGACTTCTCCAAACGCTACAAATCAGGGCAATCTATCTCCATCCACGAATTCTTATACCCCCTAGTACAAGGTCACGACTCAGTTGCGTTAGAGGCCGATGTTGAATTGGGCGGTACCGACCAAAAATTTAACCTCTTGATGGGCAGAGAATTGCAAAAACAAGCGGGACAAGAGCCCCAAGTCATCCTCACCATGCCTATTCTAGAAGGCTTAGATGGCGTTCAAAAAATGAGTAAATCGCTCGACAACTACATTGGTATCGACGATGCGCCTGACGATATGTTCGGCAAAATTATGTCGATATCGGATGATTTAATGTGGCGCTACTTAGAGCTTTTAAGCTTTGAGTCGCTCGAGACAATTGCCGAATGGAAAGTGGAAGTTGAAAATGGTGAAAACCCAAGAAACATCAAATTCCGTCTTGCAGATGAAATTATTACCCGCTTTCATAACAAAGAAGCTGCAGAACAAGCGCAACAAAACTTTATCAATCGTTTTGCAAAAAACCAAATTCCGGACGAGATGGACGAATTCGAATTTGATTCTGGCATCAAAATTGCCAATTTACTGAAAGATGCCAATCTAGTTAATTCAACGTCCGATGCATTTCGCATGATTAAACAAGGCGCTGCCAAAATCGATGGTGAAAAAATCACCGATAAAGACCTTGAGCCAAACCAAGGTACAGCCGTTTATCAAGTCGGCAAACGTAAATTTGCCCGCGTCACCATCAGCTCAATATAAAAGCAAACGACGCCTGAGGTTTCCTATAAAAAACCGACACTTCTTGAGTGTGTAATTTGTTAACGATTTGGATTATCAAAGGGTCAAGTCAAAAAACTCTAGTGGGTTCACCAATGCATGTTTTTGATAATTAAGTCAGGCAACACTTCCAAAAAAGTCACCGGTATTATCAATCGCTGTGCTCTGTATTCAAATCTTCCGCAGCCAGTCTATCCAGGGTTTCTCGGATATCCCACTCGGTTGTCAGTGGATTTAATATACACAGCCGCAACACGCTACGGTGCTTCAATTGTGTCGAACTGACACAGGCAAACCCGCTGTCAGTTATGCGTTTTGCCCGTCGCTCGTGCTCACCTTCACCCACATTTCGCAAAGCAAAACAAACAATCCCAATCTGCGCGGGTGAAACAACTTCCCAACAAGTTGGGTGCTGCCGCAAATAGTACTCGGCGTATTCGGCCAATCGAATTCCCTGTTCTATCCCATGGCGAAATTTTGCCGCTCCATAGGTGCGAAGACTCATCCACAGTTTTAATCCTCGGGCGCGGCGCGTCAATTCCAAACTGCGGTTTCGCATATCAACATCTTCCCCTTGCGCCTGGACGTCTTTCAAGTATTCTGGATTCATATCAAAACAGGCTTGCAGAGCGCCTGGGTGCCTCACCAGTAAACAACCAACATCGTAGGGTTGAAAAAACCATTTGTGAGGATCTAGCACAAGGGAATCCGCACGGGTAATGCCATCCAAATAGGTCTTACCTTGCCTCGTTATCGCAGCCGGCGCACCGTAAGCCCCATCCACATGAAACCACAAATTATATTTTTCGCAGAGATCGGCA
>JBBWVS010000135.1:0-8323 GCA_050256335.1 Gammaproteobacteria bacterium
TGGAAGTGTATAGCGGTGGTGAAATTCAACCGGGTAATGATGTTAATAGTGACGCTGAAATTGATGCGTGGGTAAGGGCAAATGTAGAAAGTGCTTACCACGCCTCTTGTACTTGCAAAATGGGCGCTGACAACGATCCAACGGCTGTTGTAAATAGCAAAGGCAGGGTGAAGGGTATTGGGCAACTAAGAGTCGTGGACTCGTCTATTTTTCCCACTACGCCAAATGGCAATCTTAACGGCCCTACTTTAATGGTGGCCGAGAAATTAGCGGATGCGATATTGGGTAATGAGTCACTTCCGCAAAATCATGCCAATGTTTGGATAGCGCCAGATTGGCAAAATTCACAACGTCAAAGTAAAGCAAAAAGACCCCTGGAGGGCGCTTGATGAATCAAACACTCTCCAAGTTAAAAAGGATAACAACTCTCTCCTGTATTTGTTTAAAGGGGGCGCTTATGTAGAAACACCTGTTAGTCAATTAGGGTCTACCTGCTAGGGTAGCTCTATTTTATATATAAATAAACTTTTTATTAATAATTAAGGAGATTTACAATGAAAATTAATACATTTACAAAAGTCATAGCCAGTGGTGCAATGGCAACACTATTGAGTATGAGTATGGTTACTTCTGCTCAAGCAGACAGCAAGCGCTTAACATCGCCGATTCCTGATTGGACGGGTGGTGCAGTGACTTGTAAGATTGCACAAATATTACTTGAGCAGGAGTTGGGGTACAAGGTGAAAGCTATTTCAATGCCTTCAGGTCCTGGTGTTTATGAGGCTATTGCAGCAGGCGATTTTGACTTTGCTTGTGAAAGCTGGCCGTCGTACTCCGCTTCTAAAGAGGTCATGATGACGAAATGGGGTGGCGATGGTTCTGTAAGCTACCTAGGTGACGTGGGTGTTGTAGGAACATCTACTTATTTTGTGCCAAGATACTTCATTGATGAAGTGGCTAACGATTTGTCTTCTTACGCGCAGTTAAATAAGTATAAAGAACATTTTGCCACCATTGAAACAGGTGGTAAGGGTCGCTTAATTGCTTGTCCAACAGCGGGTTGGGAGTGTAAAGACCAAGAGCGTTTAGATTTGCTTGGTGTTGACTTCGTCGCAGTAGAGCTTGGTACAGAGGCTGCAGCATGGGCTGAAGCACAAGCTGCTTACGCACGACATGAGCCGTTCTTACTTTATGCTTGGACGCCACATTGGATTCATGCTGCTCTAGATTTGGTTGGTATCGAACTGCCTGCATACGGCAGTGTTGAATGGCCTGAATCGGGTTGGGGTGAAGATATAACCTTTAACTATGGTAATCCTGCCTCTATGTCTGTACACGGTGATGCGGCCTACCTTTTGGGTCATATGAACTTGTCTAATGTTGAGCAATCTGCGCTAGTTATGGCGGTTGACGTTGACGGTAGAGACATTGATGAAGTGGTTCAAGAATGGGTCGATGCCAATAAGGATGAATGGAAGAACTGGTTGCTGTAATTCATTTATTTAAGTAGATAAACCTTTCGGGTCTGATGTTGTGTCAGGCCCGAATTAAATATAACAAGTAAAGATTATGGAAAAAATAAGCTGTAAAAATATGTGGAAAATTTTTGGCCCAAATCCACAAAAGATTATGGATCAGTTGGATGCCAACTCCACCCGAGAAGAAGTGCAACGTGAAACGGGTCATGTAATTGCTGTTAAGGATGTTAGTTTTTCGATAGAAAAAGGTGAAACATTCGTCGTGATGGGTTTGTCCGGCAGTGGCAAGTCAACATTGGTGCGCTGTTTGTCCCGACTGATTGAGCCAACGGCAGGTAACTTTTTTGTGGGTGATAAGAATATTACCCAAATGAATACAAAAGATTTGAATCACTTTAGGCGCTTCTCCATCAGCATGGTGTTTCAGCATTTTGGTCTGTTTCCGCACCGTAGTGTGTTGGAGAATATAGCCTATGGCTTAGAGATTCGCGGTATGTCGCGTGTTGAGCGACTTGATAAGGCGATGGAGGTTTTAGAGCTGGTAGGGCTGTCTGGCTGGGAGCACAACCTTCCTCGTGAGCTTTCAGGAGGCATGCAACAGCGAGTTGGCTTGGCCCGCGCATTGGCTGTGAGCCCAGATATTTTGATGTTTGATGAGCCATTCTCAGCGCTCGATCCATTAATTCGCCGAGAAATGCAGGATGAACTGCTATCGATACAAAAAGTGGTGAAGAAAACCATGATTTTCATTACCCATGATTTTCAAGAAGCAATCAAAATGGGCGACCATATTGCGATTATGAAAGATGGCGAAATTGTGCAAATCGGTACGCCTGAAGAAATTGTTGCCAATCCTAAGAACGAATATGTTCGCCAATTTGCTGAGGACGTGCCTCGATACAAAGTGCTCAGTGCTGGAAAGCTAATGCGTCAACCAGCAACCAAAAAAACACAGCAAGCGTTCGCTGCTAATGCAGCTTTTGTTGCACACACCGGTGATAAGGTTGAAGATCTACTGGAGATGATCGCAGACAGTGATGCGGCAATACCCGTTTGTGATGAAAAAGGCGAATTGTTGGGTGAAATTGATCGCTCGATAGCCATACACGCGATGCGCTCAAAAACATAAGTGAAAGTGACTGTCTAAAAAAAAATCAAAAACCCTCTTAAACTTAGGGCTGAATCAACAAAAAACATTATGCAACATTCTATCAATAATCGTATAAATTATTTGTCATCCCCTGCATTTATCAAACTGGCACTGGTGCTGGTTGTGATGTTGTTTTCGGTATTTTTGGTGGGTCAGTTGGATGAAAAAACCCTTTTCCCAACAGCTATTTCTGATCCTTTTACCTTTAGTGTATGGATTGATAATGGCGAGTCTTGGTTGAAACAAAACTACCGCTGGTTGACACGAATGATTGCGAGTGAAATTCGTGATGTTTTATACGTAGTTGAAGATTTTCTTATGCTGTCGCCTTGGCTATTTATTATGGCCTTGCTTGTTCTGATTTCGCTTGCCATAGGAGGCCTAAAATTGGCGTTGTTAGCAGTCTTTAGTTGCTTGTTTTGGGGTGGTGTTGACTTGTGGGATTCAACCATGCAAACTTTTGCTTTGATGGGTATTTCGGTTTTTTTATCCGTTTTAATAGGTTTGTTTGTGGGTGTTATGTGCTCTCAAAACAACCGATTAGAGGCCATTGTTCGCCCGATATTAGACACAATGCAAACGATGCCAAGTTTTGTATACCTAATACCAGCCGTGTTCTTTTTTGGTATTGGCGGCCCTCCTGCGATTATTGCAACGATGATATATGCACTACCCCCGGTTATTCGCTTGACAAACTTAGGCATTAGACAAGTCTCTGCAGAAAGTATTGAAGTCGCCCGTTCTTTTGGTTCTAGCCGCTTGCAAATGCTATTTAAAGTGCAATTGCCGCTGGCTTTGCCGAGTATTTTGATGGGCATTAACCAAACGATCATGATGGCACTTGGCTTGGTTGTACTCGCAACATTTATTGGAGCCGAAGGTTTGGGTAGTGAAGTGTGGGGTGCTATTACACGATTAAAAGTAGGTTGGTCTCTCGAAGCGGGCTCATGCATTGTTTTAATGGCGATTATTTTTGACAGAATCAGCATTGCCTTGGGTGATACTGAAGTGAAATTAAAACCCAGCCAGGGTCAACGCTTCTACTTGTTACCCCAGCAATGGGATCGAAATCCTATGGCAATATTTATTGAAACAATCATTGGTGCCGTTTGGCAATCGATCGCTTTATTATTTACACTTTTTACCAAAGGTTTTGCGTGGATCGCTTATAAGATTATTGCTGCATTTAGTCAATCTAGGGCAACCGTGTTGATGGATAGAATTAACGCCAGCGTATTCCTAATAGGAAGTATCGTTATCTTGCTTTCAATTTGGGTGTTTGATGTCTATGTTGAACAAATAGGGAGCTTTCCGGAGATATTGCAGTTTTCAATTCGAGAACCTGTGGATGAGGCTGTCGCTTGGCTGGTTGTTAATCCAACTTTTATTGCTTTTACAAAAGGATTAAGAACCGTTGTCTATCTTTACCTGTTGCACCCTCTAGATATTTATTTAACCCATTTGCCTTGGTATTTTGTGTTTACTGCTTTTGGTTTGATAGGCTTGATATCTTTGGGCCTGCGTTTTGCTTTAACCACCGTCGCTTTGCTGTTTTTTATTGGTGCTTGTGGCTTATGGATTTCTGCCATGTTAACTCTGTCGTCAGTGATGGTTTCTGTCTTACTGTGCATTATTGTTGGCCTGCCAATCGGTATTGCTTGTGCTAACTTTCCTAGACTTAATATGGTTCTGAAGCCAATATTGGACTCCATGCAAACGATGCCGAGTTTTGTTTATTTAATTCCCGTTTTGATGTTTTTCGGAGGTAATATTGTCTCCGCTGTTATCGCCACGGTGATCTACGCCTTACCGCCAGTGATTCGCATGACAACGCTTGGTATTACTCAAATACCGGAATCTTATACAGAAGTTTCACAAATGTTCGGCAGTACTCGACTGCAACGTTTACTCAAAGTTCAACTACCAATGGCATTACCGAGCATTATGATGGGTATAAATCAGGGCGTGATGATGGGTCTTGCAATGCAAGTAATTACCCCGATGATTGGTGGTGGCGGCCTTGGTCGAGATGTATTTTATTCTTTGAGTTTGTCAAATACGGGTGCTGGTTTAGCAGCCGGCACTGGCATTGTGCTATTGGCTATTATTCTGGATCGATTAAGTCAGGCGTGGACGAAAAAACAGCGAGAAGCGCTCGGCGTTTAAACGTATAACTTACGGCAAAAATCACCAATATAAAAACACCATGCTGATGACGCAAATATCAGATCTACATATTACCAAATATGGAAAATTAGCACAAGATCCTGTTGGTACTTACCCCCTCCCACCGCAAGCTAACGCGTGCTGAAAATATCCGCATTATTGTTTGATCTTGATGGCACTGTTTATCGAGGTGAAGAGGCTATTGAGGGCGCCAGTGAATTTATTACATCGCTATCGATACCTTATTTGTTTGTCACCAACCGAGGCAATCGAAAACCTGAAACGGTTGCTAAACAGCTGCGAGCTATGGGCATTGATTGTGAAAAGAGCGATGTTCTTACGTCAGCTCAAGCACTCGCAGATTATTTGAAAAAGCCTTCAAGTGCCTTTTGTATTGGTGAAGAAGGTTTGTCCAGTGCTCTTATGGATTGCGGTATTACGATTAGCGAGAAAAACCCAGATTATGTTGTTGTTAGCTATGATCGAAGTTTTGACTACAACAAGCTTCTTAAAGCGTTACGATTTATTAAGCAAGGGTCGAAGTTGGTTGCTACTAATGATGATACGGTTATTTACCTTGAAGACGGTATAGCGCCGGAAGCAGGGCCACTCGTTGCTGCTATCGAAAATGCTTCTGGGGTAAAAGCTAAGATTATTGGGAAACCCCACTCCATTATTATGGAGGCGGCTTTTTCAAATTTACAAATTGAACGTGAAGAGTGCGTAATGATTGGTGATAACCTTGATACAGATATCTTAGCGGCTCAAAATGTGGGAATTCGTAGCGCACTCATGCTGACGGGTGTGTCGACACTTGAAGAAGTCGAAAAGAGTCAAATGAAACCCACTTGGATTGCCAAAGATTATAAAACCCTCCAATACCAACTTTTTGGCGAATAAAAAACACAGGAAATAAAATGAATGCAGAAGTCTCTATCAGTGTCACCCAATTACTTATTGCTTTAATGAGTGGTGTGGCTTTATTGCTATGGAGTTTGGGCTTGGTACGCACGAGCATGAAAAAAGCCTATGGCGGTAAGCTCACTTATTTTGTTAGTCATCGTTTTACCGGTGTGCTGAGTTCATTTTGGCTGGGCATTCTCATTACTTTAGTCTTGCAAAGCTCAACAGCAGTTGCATTGCTGTCTGCCTCTTTGGGTGTCGTGGGGCGCTCTGGGCTGGCCATGTTGCTCGGTGCAGATGTGGGAACGACATTGGTGGCCTTTGTGTTGTCATTTGATCTCAGTTTACTGGGGCCAATTTTTATCTTGGTTGGTGTTTTTATTAAATCCAAGGTTTACGATAAAAAACTTTCCGGTTTGGCTGAAGCAATGATTGGCGTGGGTTTAATGTTGTTATCATTAACCCTGATTCGCAGTGTTTCTACCCCTCTGCAAGAGTCGGTCTTGTTTATGGAAATGCTGGCCAGCCTATCTTCTGAGCCACTGATTGCCATTTTATTCGCTGCCGTCATCACGTTTGCGCTGCATTCCAGTATTGTTATGATTCTATTGCTGGTGGGCTTGGTTTCTGTTGGTATTCTCACCTCTGAGGCAGGCTTGCTGTTTGTGCTTGGCGCTAATATTGGAAGTTCATTCATTCCTGTTTATGCGTTTCGTAATGATGACAACTCAAAACGCGTTGCACCGTTTGGTAATCTCTTGCTGCGTGGCGTGGGTGCCTTGGTATTGGTGCCTTTTGTTTCCTACTTCAGCAGTTTGCTGACAGAATTGGGCGGTTCGCCCGGCTTTCAATTGGTTGTTTTTCATTTTGCCTTTAACTTTACCGTTGCCGCTGTTGGCTTAAGTCTGTTAAAGCCGTTGATTTCATGGATAGAGGCGTTCTTTCCGCAAAAGCTCGATCGGAATATCATTTCGCCAAAATTCTTAGCAAAAGACGATAATTTTGCACCTGTAGCGGCATTGTCAAATGTGGTTCGTGACACTTTAACAATGGGTGAGTTGCTAGAAGATATGCTCAAGGAGTTCCACTTAGCGTTGACTAAGTACCAGGACAAGTTTGAGAAAAAAATGCACCAGAGTGAAGATTTAATTGATGATTTTCACGAGCAAATTAGAGACTACTTGTTGGAATTAAATAGCCATGAATTGAGTGAAACAGAACGCTCTCATTGCTCTGATTTACTCATGTTTATTGAAAACTTAGAGCACATCAGCGATACATTGGATCGCTCAATGGTCAAGCTCATCCAGCAGAAACAAAATCAATCCATTGTTTTTACAACAGACGAACTTGAGGCGCTTGACACTTGTATGAATCAAGTGTTTAAGGTGATACCGCTTTCTTTTCAACTCATTATGAGTCGGGATTTGAGCAGCGCTCGAGCTCTCATTAATGCAGAGCACCAATTTATTGAGATACACCAACAATACCTTCATACTCAAATGAATTCTTTGAGAGGACGTAAGAATGTTAACCCTGTGGCGCAGTCATTATTTATCGATTTGATGCGCGACATAAGGCGCTTACACTCCCATTATACTGCCGCCGCTTTCCCAATTTTAAATCGTGCCGGTGAATTCCAATCGATTAATCCTAAAGCCATGGATGTGCTTAAATCAGCCCATTTACAGTAATGAAAGAATGATTAGGCGTTGGAAAACAAACACAGCGAATGATTTTGGTTATTCTTGAGTCAGCATTGTGAGGTATCCATGGTGGAATTCCGATACACCAAACTCCATCGACGATAAGGGCCCGGGACGGTAATGAAATGAATTTACACCTTGTTGATTATGTCGGATGATTCGCTCATCGTCCAAAGTGGTGACATGCCACAGCCAAGTTAAATCATCCAATACATAATCTTTTCCTTCTACAGCATCCTCTTGCACCAGCCAAAATGTCTGGATATCTGTTGTTTGTAGCCCTGTTGGGATAAAACGATAGGCAATCACGTGATCGGAGTATATAAGAAAGTTATTCAACGATCCAATTTGAAGATCTGAAGCGCCGCCATCATAACTTGCCAAAGAGCCCAATAGTGGCGCCAAAGGCTGACCGTTGTTGCTGCCCGTGTCATAACCGCTAAACAGCGGATAGCGCCGATAATAGCAATCTGCACCCATATCCGTGGAGGTTGGGCCGGTACTGTCTATTTCACCAATAAGAAGTCCAGCGGCTTTTGAGCGAATATTCAAAGAGGGTATTAGAGCTTCCATTTCATCGGGGTCTTTCAAGCTGTGAGACTTAGAGTATTCTTTATGAGAAGGGGCGCAATGATAACATTCCATGTAGTTTTCTAAGGCAAGCTTCCAGTTTGCGGCCACCGGATACGAAGCCGAGTGGGCAATTTTAAGTTTCTCAAGGGCAAAAGGTTGAGTGAGGGGTGCAAGCTTTTCCAAGGTGGGTGCTATAGAGGGGGGGGTATCAGCAAGGCAAATAAAAACCAACCCTTGGAAGTTCATTAAGTTAACAGAATTTAAGGAATAATTATTGCTTTTAAAAGAATCTGGCATGTGTCCTGCCCAAATTAAATCCCCTTTTAGGTTGTAAGTCCAAGCATGAT
>JBBWVS010000136.1:0-8529 GCA_050256335.1 Gammaproteobacteria bacterium
CCCTGCCTCACTGATGATGGATCTGGATGATTTCTTATTGTTAATGGAAGAAAACCCAGATCTAATGATAATGGAATAAGCACCCATAAACGAATTAACTTTACTCAATATCCGCTAAAATTTAGCAAATGGGTATCAATGGTAACACATAATAGATGTACTATTATTGTCTAAAAAACACAAATAAACAGCTATAAATGACATAAAAACACTGTTTTAATGAAATACTGGTTATATAAGGCGATAAATACACAGAAAAACCAAGATATTACTAATTTACTAACAAAATTAGTTACTTGTTAAGAGCTGATATCGAAAAAATAGGAAGTTTTTGACTAGAAACAGCCAAATAAAGCAGGGAGTTTAAGACAGTTTATCTTTGATTAACTGAGAAACAATACCCATGTCAGCCTTGCCGTCTAGTTGACCTTTAAGCATGCCCATCAGCTTACCCATGTCTTTCATCGAATCAGCGCCAGAATCGGCAATAGCTTTGTCGACAGCTCTAGCAACTTCATCACCACTCAACTGCTCTGGCATGTAGTTATTAATAATCACAAGCTCAGCCTCTTCAACTTCAACGAGGTCAAGACGACCGCCTTCGGTGAATTGTGCGATTGAGTCTTTGCGCTGCTTGACCATTTTTTGAATAACAGTCATCACTTGCGCATCATCCAACTCGATACGCTCATCAATTTCTCTTTGTTTGATTGCCCCAATAATCATACGAACGGCCTTGAGGGCTGGCTTGTCTTTCGCTCTCATTGCTGATTTCATATCATCAGTAATGCGGTGTTTTAGCTCAGACATAATGTTTATTAGTGTTGGTTTAGTTGTTAATAAGCCCCGATTAATCAGGGCTTATAATGAATATTAAATAAATCTTTTAATACATTCTTTTACGGTGAACGCGATTCTTAGCCATTTCTTTGTGCGTTCTTTTAACCGCAGCGGCTTTCATTCGTTTGTTAACCCATGTAGGCTTTTCGTAAAATTCTTTTTTTCTAACGTCAGTGATAACACCGGCTTTGTCGCATGAACGACGGAAACGACGTAGGGCGATATCGAATGGTTCGTTCTCTCTTACTTTAATTGATGGCATACGATAGTTCCTTTATGATTCTGTTGTTGCTTCAACACTAGCTTCTTCGCTGCTGTCAAAATCAACCAATTGTACTATAGCCATAGGAGCTTTGTCGCCCGTACGGAAACCTGCCTTAAGGATACGGATGTAACCACCAGGACGGTCTTTATAAAATGGACCAAGCTGAGTAAATAACTTTGCAACCATGGCAGCATCACGCAATCTTGCGAATGCGTTACGACGATTTGCAACACTATCAGTCTTTGCTTTAGTGATTAATGGCTCAACCACACGACGAAGTTCCTTCGCCTTAGGTAATGTTGTTCTAATAGTTTCATGCAAGAACAAGGAATTCGCCATGTTCTTGAACATCGCCTTACGGTGCGATGAATTACGATTTAGTTGTCTACCTGACTTTCTATGTCTCATTTCTTTATCCTATTTCCTATGTCTTATTCACTCATAAGATCGACTGGTGGCCAGTTTTCGATCGTAGTGCCGAGCTCCAGTCCTTTTTCAGTCAATACTTCTTTGATTTCGTTAAGTGATTTACGACCTAAGTTTGGTGTTCTCAATAAATCTGGCTCAGATTTTTGGATCAAGTCACCGATGTAGTAAATTTGCTCTGCTTTCAAGCAGTTTGCCGAACGCACAGTTAACTCTAACTCGTCTACCGCTGATAAATACATTGCCGGAAAGTCATCAGAAGTTGGTTGTGGCTCTTCTTCTTCAACAGGCTCAAGCTCAACAAATGAAGACAGCTGGTCCTGAAGGATAGTTGCAGCACGTTTCACTGATTCTTCCGCACTTACAGAGCCGTTTGTCTCAATGATAATGTTCAATTTGTCTAAGTTTACTTTTTGATCAACACGCGCTGATTCCACAGTAAAACTCACACGTTTAATAGGTGAAAAACTTGCGTCCAGTTGCATACTACCGATTATTTCTGACTCGATTTCACGAGCAACAGCAACGTCATAACCTGTGCCTGTGCCAATCTGTAAAGTAATTCTAATTTTTCCACCAGCATTAACCGTGGCAATTACTTTTTCAGGATTGAAAACAGTGACATCTGAAGCATTTGCTTCAATGTCAGCAACAGTCACATCACATGGGCCAGACTTCTCAATAACAACCGTTGCACTATCCGTCGCGTTAAGCGATACTGCAGCTTCTTTCAGGTTAAGGAGAATATCAAGAACGTCTTCCTGCACACCCTCAATTGAGGAAAACTCATGCATAACGCCATCAATGGCAACTTCAGTTATAGCAGAGCCCACCATAGAAGACAATAACGTTCTTCTTAGGGCATTGCCTAGTGTGTGCCCAAATCCACGCTCAAGTGGCTCAAGAACAACACGATACTCATTTTTACTCAATTCAACAGAATCGACTAATTTTGGCTTTAAAAAATCTCTTGCACTACCTTGCATAATTAATTCCTATTTAGAATACAATTCAACAATTAAATGCTCTGCGATATCGGATGAAAGATCATCACGTGCAGGAACATTCTTGAAAACACCTTTTAACGCTTTATTATCAACATCAACCCACTCGGCAACACCGTGTTGCTCTGACAGTTCAATTGCTAGTTGAATGCGACTTTGTTTTTTAGCTTTCTCTCTAATTGAAATTTCGTCATTAGCGCTAACCTGGTAAGAAGGAATGTTCACTAATTTACCGTTAACCATAATTGACTTGTGTGAAACCAATTGTCTAGCTTCGGCGCGTGTCGCTGCGAAACCCATACGATACACCACGTTGTCAAGACGACATTCAAGGTATGACAATAGGTTTTCACCTGTTGAACCTTTCTTTGAGCTTGCTTTTTTGTAGTAAAGACGGAACTGCTTCTCAAGGAGGCCGTAAATACGTTTAACTTTTTGCTTTTCACGCAATTGCAAACCGTACTCAGTAGTTTTCTGACGACGTGCAGTTGCACCGTGCATGCCAGGAAGCTGTGTTAATTTACACTTTGAATCAAGCGATCTAACGCCGCTCTTAAGCTCTAAGTCAACGCCTTCACGACGTGCTAGCTTACATGTAGGACCCGTATATCTTGCCATAATTTACCCTTAAACTCTACGTTTCTTAGAAGGACGACAACCGTTATGAGGAATAGGCGTCACATCTGTAATTGATTGAATTTTCAAACCTTGTGCGTTCAAACCACGAATCGCTGAATCTCTACCCGGACCAGGACCTTTCACACGTACTTCAAGATTTTTCATGCCCATTGCTTGCGCTTTTTCACCACAACTTCCAGCAGCAACTTGCGCCGCGAAAGGTGTTGATTTTCTTGAACCTCTAAAACCTGAGCCACCTGAAGTTGCCCAACAAAGTGCATTACCATGACGATCAGTAATCATCACAATTGTGTTGTTAAACGTCGCGTGAATATGCGCGATACCGTCAGAAACAATCTTCTTAGACTTTTTCTTAGTTGTTTGTGCCTTAGCCATAACTATCTGTCCTAATTATTTAATTAAACGACGAGGACCCTTACGAGTTCTAGCGTTGGTTTTCGTTCTTTGGCCGCGCAAAGGCAGTGATTTCCTGTGACGGATACCACGATAGCAACCTAAATCTCTCAAGCGCTTGATGTTCATTGCCACTTCACGACGCAAATCACCCTCAACTTGGAACTGTGAAACAGCACCACGAATCGCTTCCAATTCACCCTCTGTCAAAACAGAAACCTTCGTGCTTGGATCTAATTTGAGTGCTTCACAAATTTGTTTTGATCTTGTTTCACCAATACCGAAAATTGACTGTAGGCCAATTACAATATGCTTATGTGTTGGAATGTTGATTCCCGCTATACGTGCCATTATTTAGCTCTTCCTACGTGTGCCATAAACCTTACCTATATCCCTTTAAATACAATTATTGAACGAGTATTTTCACTCATTTTATTAAATTGAAAAAAACGTGCAATTTTACGTTGTTGATCAATCATTGTCAATGTAATTATCCTTGTCTTTGCTTGTGACGAGGCTCTTTACAAATGACGCGAATAACGCCATGACGCTTGATTACTTTACAATTTTTACACATTTTTTTAACTGATGCTCTTACTTTCATAATATTTCCTTACTTTAAGTTCGCTTTGCGCATAAGCCCCTCATATTGATTTGACATCATATGAGATTGCGCTTGCGCGATAAAATCCATCACCACAACAACGATGATAAGAAGACTGGTGCCGCCAAAGTAGAAAGGCACGCTCCAGTATAAAATTAGAAATTCTGGCAACAAGCAAACGGCTGTAATATAGGCCGCGCCAACCGCTGTTAATCTTGACGTTACACTGTCAATGTATTCTGCCGATTGCTGACCCGGGCGAATACCTGGTATAAAACCACCAGATTTACGCAAGTTATCAGCCGTGTCTTTCGCATCAAATGTCAGTGCTGTATAGAAGAACGTAAAGAATACGATTGCAGTACCATAAAAGGCAATATACAAAGGTTGTCCTGGCGAAATAGCTGCAGTAACATTTGCCAACCAACCCAAACCTTCTGTTTGTGAAAACCAACTACCTAATGTTGATGGGAACAAAATAATACTGGAGGCAAAAATAGGTGGAATCACACCCGCCATATTGATTTTCAATGGCAAGTAAGAACTTTGTCCGCCCGTCATTTTACGGCCTTGCTGGCGCTTGGCGTAATTCACGGTAATGCGTCGCTGACCTCGCTCCATGAAGACCACGAAAGCCATCACCAGAACTGCCATTAATAGAATGACGACGACAGCAAAAACACTCAACTCGCCGGTACCAACCATACTCAGTGTGTTACCAAATGAAGCTGGTAAGCCAGAAACAATACCCGCGAAAATAATCATCGAGATACCATTGCCAATACCTTTTTCACTAATTTGCTCACCCAGCCACATCAAGAATAGTGTGCCTGTTGTCAATGTCACCACGGTAACAAAGCTGAACGTTAAACCTGGATTTGTAACCAAATCAAAACCGCCACCCGATTGCGATTGCAGGGCAATTGAGATGCCGTAAGACTGGAAAACTGCCAAGAAAACTGTACCCATACGTGTGTACTGAGTAATCTTGCGACGACCACGATCGCCCTCTTTCTTCAGCTGCTCAAAATGAGGCACCACTGACGTCATTAAATTCATAATGATCGATGAAGAGATGTATGGCATGATACCTAGAGTGAATATAGACAGTCGCTCCAAGGCGCCACCACCGAACATGTTCACCAGACCCAAGAGGCCTGTTCTGTTGTCTTCAACAAGTGCAGCTAACGCGTCTTGAGAAATAAATGGAATCACAATATGTGTTCCAAGTCTGAAAACGATTAACGCACCCACTAAATAGAGGATGCGTTTTGTTAAATCTTCACTAAGTCCTAATCGGTTTTGGCTCATTTTATTACTCGCATTACTCGCTAACAGTTCCTTTAGCTGCTTCAATGGCCGCTTTCGCACCTTTGGTTGCTCTGATACCGCTGATGTTAATCGCACGATTAATTTCACCAGATAGCATCACTTTAACTCTTAGAATGTTCTTAGTTACTAGGTTGTGTAGCTTCAAAACATCAATATTGATATCTGTTTCGCTAAGTTTGTCTAATTGTGACAAAGTAACCTGCGAAGTGACTCTTGAAATACGTGAAGTAAAACCAATTTTCGGCAGTCTTCTTTGTAGTGGCATTTGACCACCTTCAAAACCGATCTTAGTAAAACCACCTGAGCGAGACTTCTGACCTTTGTGACCACGGCCACAAGTTTTACCCATGCCAGAACCAATACCACGGCCGACACGTTTTCTTGAAGTTTTCTCGCCTTCTGCAGGCTTTAATGTATTAAGATTCATTTTCTAATCCTCTACTTTTAACAAGTAAGACACTTTGTTAATCATGCCTCTAATGCATGGCGTGTCTTCTAATTCTACTGTGTGATTAATGCGCTTTAAGCCCAAACCAGTCACTGTTGCACGGTGCCTAGGAAGGCGTCCGTGAAAACTTTTTACTAAAGTCACACGTACTGTTGCTTTCTTAGGAGTAGCTTTTTTAGCAGGTGCTTTCTTAGGAGCTGCTTTAGCTTCAACTTTTTTAGCAGGAGCTTTAGTTGCAGCCGCTTTTTTCGGCACTGCTTTATTATCTAATTTATCTTCAGCCATTACGCTTCCCCAGTAATTTGCTCTACAGTTTTGCCGCGCTTTAGAGCAACACTTGTAGGTGATGACATGTTAGTAAGACCTTCAATCGTAGCTCTAACAACACTGATCGGATTACGTGTGCCATTGCATTTAGCTAATATGTTATGAACACCAACAGCTTCTAATACACTACGCATTGGGCCACCCGCAATAACGCCGGTACCATCTGAGGCCGGTTGCATGTAAACTTTAGCAGCGCCAACACATGAAGTGATTGGGTAATGAAGCGTACCGTTCACTAGAGGAACAGATTTCATGGATTTTCTTGCTTTGTCCATTGCTTTTTGGATTGCGGCAGGCACTTCGCGTGCTTTGCCCGTACCGTAACCAATTTTACCGTTACCGTCACCCACAACAACTAAAGCAGAAAAACCGAAGATTCGACCGCCCTTTACTACTTTAACAACACGACGAATGTTCACCAATTTTTCGATGAATTCGCTTTCTTCGTTATAATTATTTCTCTTATTTTCAGCCATTGTATAAACCTGTATAAATACTATTTGTTAAAAATCCAGTCCGCCATCTCTTGCTGCATCAGCAAGGGCTTTAACGCGGCCATGATATTTAAAACCTGAACGATCAAACGCAACTTTAGAAACTTTCGCTTTCAAAGCTGCTTTTGCAATTAAATTGCCAATTTTAGTAGCCGCTTCAACATTGCCACCATTTTTCATCTTAGCAGTAATGCTTGAAGCAGAAGCCAATGTCTTCGTACCACAGCCACTGATAATCTGCGCATAGATATGCTGTGAAGATTTGTAGACACATAAGCGCTCTACACCTTTCTCGGCATGCTTTGCTCTAAATTTAGTTGCTCTTCTTATACGAGCTTGTTTTTTAGAAAGTTTCATCTAAATACCCTTAATCAATTATTTCTTCTTAGCGTCTTTACGAACAACATGTTCATCAGTGTAGCGAACACCCTTACCTTTATAAGGCTCTGGCGGACGAAATGCTCTAATTTCAGCAGCAGCTTGTCCAACTTTTTGCTTATCGATACCTTTAACAATCACTTCTGTTTGTGAAGGTGTTTCAGCAGTAATGCCTTCAGGCAACGTGTAGTTCACTGGATGTGAAAAGCCCAAAGTTAAGTTTAAAACCTTGCCTGATACTTTTGCACGGTAACCAACACCAATCAGTGTTAATTTCTTTTCCCAACCTTCAGATACACCCTGAATTAAGTTCGCTGTGTTAGCTCTTGCAGTGCCTGCCTGAGCCCATGCGCCTCTTGTTTCTTTTTTACTAACTTCTGCTAGAACAAAAGTTAAAACGTTATCGTTGTTAGTAACAACAACACTTGGATGAACACTCATGCTCATTTCACCCAATTTACCCTTAACTGTTAACACAGAACCGTTTTGCGCTACTTCAACACCAGATGGTATTGTGATAGGTGATTTTGCAACTCTTGACATACTTATCTCCCTATTAACAAATACTGCACAATACTTCACCACCAACGCTCTGAGCTTTAGCCGATTGGCCAGTCATAACGCCTTTTGGTGTTGAAACAATAACGATACCTAGGCCATTCATTACTCTAGGGATGTCGTTTTTACCAACATAAACACGTAGACTTGGCTTAGAAATTCTAGCCAATGAGTCAATAACAGGCTTATCATCAAAATACTTTAAAGTAAGTGTTAATGTTTTAGTTGCAGCACTGTCGCCGTCTACAGCAAATGAAGAGATATAACCTTCATCTTTTAATACAGTTGCGATAGCAGATTTTAATTTTGCCGCTGGCATAGATACTGTTGTTTTTTTCACTGCATGCGCGTTACGAATGCGTGTCAACATATCAGCGATTGGATCAGACATACTCATATTATTCTCCTACCAGCTTGCTTTAGATAATCCAGGAACTTCACCATTCATAGTGCGCTCTCTAAGTTGTGTTTTGGCCAGACCAAATTTACGGTAGAAACCGTGCGGTCGACCAGACAGTCCGCAGCGACTACGCTGACGAGACGGAGAAGAGTCTCTTGGCAATGTTTGTAATTTAATCACTGCTTGGAAACGCTCTTCATCTGAAGAGTGAATACTCTTAATTGTTTTTTTTAACGCAGTACGCTTTTCTTGGAATTTAGCTACCAATTTTGTGCGTTTGACGTCTCTATGTATCATAGACTTTTTAGCCATCGTGTTATCCTTTATCCTTGAATGGGAAATTAAACATCGCTAATAGTTTCTTAGCATCTTCATCATTTTGTGCAGTCGTAGTGATAGCAATATCCATACCACGCACTCT
>JBBWVS010000137.1:0-3432 GCA_050256335.1 Gammaproteobacteria bacterium
AACTGTACTTTGTTCTGATGAGGTTTTTCACCTTTTTAACTACATCAAAGGATGTCCAACCAAGAGGCTTATCAATAAGAAAAATCTGTCCATCTAAAAATTCTTCAGCAGAAGTTGGAAACCTATTCATAATTAGACTAGTGACGATAGAATTACAATACTCCCAATAGCAAAACAGTAGTAAGCAAAATACTTTAACTGACTATTTTTCACCAATTTTATCATCCAACGGCACGCAACAAGCCCAGTGATAAAGGCAAAAATAAAGCCAATAAGAAGTGGTAGAAAGTTAGTATCAGATGCACTAATTTCTCCCGAAGGTGGGCGCGCAGGTGACGCACCAGCTAACGCCTTATCGCAGAAACTGCGAAGCTATGATTTAGGCGTTGGGCGACTTAAGACAGGCACGCCTGCACGCCTCGATGCACGAACAATTAATTTTGATGTATTGCAAAAGCAACATGGCGACACACCTCTACCAACTTTTTCATTTATGGGATCTAGCGCGGATCACCCTCAACAAATCCCGTGTTATATCACTCACACCAATGAAAAAACTCACGATCTTATTCGCGCAGGACTGAAGGACTCACCCATGTACTCGGGTAATATTGAGGGTGTTGGCCCGCGTTACTGCCCTTCGATTGAGGATAAAGTGGTGCGCTTCGCCGAGCGTAATTCGCACCAAATTTTTGTTGAGCCAGAAGGGCTTACAACCAATGAAATTTATCCGAATGGTATTTCTACATCACTGCCTTACGAAGTTCAAGAAGCCTTTATACGTTCGATAAAAGGGTTTGAGAATGCCAAAATCATGCGCCCCGGTTATGCGATTGAATACGATTTTTTCGATCCACGAGGGTTAAAGCAAACCTTAGAGCTTAAGAAAATATCCGGCTTATTTTTTGCCGGCCAAATCAACGGTACAACCGGTTATGAAGAAGCGGCTGCACAAGGTTTGTTGGCGGGCATTAATGCGGCATTGCAAGTGAAAGAGCTGAACTCCTGGGTGCCGAAGCGTGACGAGTCTTATATCGGCGTCATGGTTGATGATCTGACCACTAAAGGCGCGAGCGAGCCCTACCGCATGTTTACCTCGCGGGCAGAGTATCGTCTGCTACTGCGTGAAGATAACGCCGATGAGCGCTTAACGCCTCAAGCGCAGGAGCTGGGTCTTATTGATGAGGCGCGTTGGCGTTCTTTTTGTGGTAAATACGAGCAAATTGCTGCAGAGAAACAAAGACTTAAATCTTTTTGGGTGCAAGCCGATGATGTCCAGGCGCAGAGCGTTTTGGGTGTTAAACTTAATCACGAATACAGTCTTGAAGCGCTGCTTAAAAGGCCTTCAATTGACTATAAATTGCTTAGTAAAATTGAGAAAGCCAAGCCATTTTTAGAGGATTCTTCTTTAATTGCGCAGGTTGAAAATCAAATTAAATACGAAGGTTATATCAAGCGTCAACTTGATGAGATTGAGAAGTACCGTAAAAACGAAGGCACCAAATTGCCAGAGGATATGGATTATCAGACGATAAAAGCGTTGTCCGCCGAAGTCATTCAAAAGCTCAGCGAATCCAAACCAGAAACCATTGGCCAAGCGAGTCGCATTCAGGGTGTAACGCCCGCCTCTATTTCGATTCTTTTGGTTTACTTAAAGACCTACAGAAAGGTACTGTGAGCGAAGAACAAGCCTTGCTTTGTGAGGGCGCAGAGCTAATGGGCATTGCCCTCACCGAGGGTCAAACCCGACAGTTGCTGGATTACTGCGCGCTCATTCAAAAATGGAATAAAACGTACAATCTTAGCGCGATCCGTGACCCACTCGAGTCGGTCAAGAAACATCTTATTGATAGTCTTTCAATATTGCCTTTTATTAATAAAGGCCAGCTACTGGATGTAGGCGCCGGCGCCGGCTTGCCCGGTATTGTCATTGCCATTATGCGGGACGATGTTAGTGTTACTGTGCTTGATAGTGTCAGAAAAAAATGCCATTTTATGCAGGTGGTTAAAACCGAGCTTGGCCTTAGTAATTTGAGTGTGGTTAATGCGCGAGTGGAGTCTTTTGCGCCAGAATCCCTTTTTTCGCAAATTACTTCCAGAGCTTTTGCTGAAGTGGACAAAACGCTGAACTTAACAAAGCACTTGTTAGCGCAGGGTGGCAGTTACTTATTAATGAAGGGTGATCGAGCAGGCGAAGAACGAGCCGTTGATGCTAAGATTGTCTCTCATAACCTGAACGTGCCTTTTGTTTCCGACAGGCGTTCACTTTTAGAAATTCATTTATAATTGGAGACCCTTGTCTCAATACAAGCAATCATTAAAATGCAACCTCTCACTCATTTAGAACTTTTCCAAAAACCAACTTTAGTCATACCAGAGGTGGCTTTAGGAGGGTTTAGAATTGAGAAAAATATTAACATTTTACGAATCACTTCTATTAATACAAAGGCCTTCTGTCATGAAAATCGTTGACTCTCATTGTCATATTGACCGAGTTGATTTAGACGCCTTTGGCGGCAGTATTGAATCCATGCTAGCGCACGCTAAAGAATTATCAGTCACCGAATTCTTATGCGTTTGTATTGATTTAGAGCATTTCGATGATGTTCATAATTTGGCTCTTGCGCACCCCAGTATTTACGCCTCTGTCGGCGTTCACCCAACAGAAGTTGATGGTAAAGACCCAAGTGTTGACGAATTAATCGAGCTTTCAAAAAGTGATCGAGTGATTGCCATTGGTGAAACTGGCTTGGATTATTTCCATATTAAAAAGGACGAGGCCGATTGGCAGCGCGACCGTTTTCGTCGCCATATTGAGGTCTCAAATTGCACTGGCAAGCCAATGATCATTCATACCCGTGAAGCAAAAAAAGACACCATCACCATCATGCGTGAAGAAAAAGTTCAGGCGGGCGTGATGCATTGCTTTTCCGAGGACTGGGAAACGGCAAAGGCCGCTCTTGACCTTGGTTTTTACATCTCTTTCTCTGGTATTTTGACTTTTAACAGCGCCAAAGATTTGCGAGAAGTAGCCAAAAAAGTGCCGGCAGATAGGCTCTTGGTAGAAACCGATTCTCCTTATTTGACGCCGATGCCACATCGCGGCCGACCAAACAGTCCGGCGTTTACTTACCATGTTGCCGAAAAATTAGCCGAAGTTCGGGGCTCTAGTATTGAGGCAATTGCCGAGATAACAACCAACAACTTCAAGCGTTTGTTCTTCTAATGAGCAAGGGAGTGTTTGAGTGGTCATGATAATTTCTGACAATGCCAAATTTTCATTTTTAAGGTATTTGTATGATGAAATGCTTGTTGTATTTCGAGAGCAAATAACACAGAAACTGGAAATTTTCCTAAGTCCAGTTTGGCGCGGCTTTAGAGGTTTGTTTTCTTTGTTGTATTTGTTGTTAAGGAAGGCGGCCATTAACTACA
>JBBWVS010000138.1:0-4512 GCA_050256335.1 Gammaproteobacteria bacterium
AGATATGGCTGGAATCGCACATCCCATTAAAATCATAATTAAATGACTAGACTGATTGCTTTGTAAAAAATCAGCATCTATCAAGTAGGTTAAATAATGAAAACAAAAAATGAAATTGTTGAGAGTTGGTTGCCAAGATACACAGGAATGCCATTAAGTAAATTTGGAGATTATATTCTATTGACTAATTTTTCAGATTATGTGGAGATGTTTGCTGATATTCACAAAGTAAGTATTTCTGGTGTAGATAAGCCAATGCAAGTGGCCACTGCAAAGAATATTTCTATCATCAATTTTGGTATGGGAAGTTCTATGGCTGCCACAGTCATGGACCTGCTTTCAGCGATTAAACCAAAAGCCGTGTTATTCTTAGGCAAGTGTGGTGGATTAAAGAAAAAAATAAAGCTTGGAGATCTTATTTTGCCCATAGCGGCAATCAGAGGCGAAGGTACGAGTAACGAATATTTGCCGCCTGAAATACCCGCATTACCGTCTTTTCTTTTGCAAAGAGCCGTTTCATCTGTGATTAAGAGTCATAATTTGGATTATTGGACTGGCACAATCTACACCACCAATAGAAGAGTTTGGGAGCATGATAATGAGTTTAAAAAGTACTTAAGAAAAATAAGAGTGTCTGGAATTGATATGGAAACAGCAACTATTTTCTTGGTTGGCTTTGTCAATGAAATTCCGCATGGCGCTTTATTGCTTGTATCGGATAATCCAATGACGCCAGAAGGTGTCAAAACTAAAGAAAGTGATAGTAAAGTTACCAAGCAATTTGTCAGTAGACATTTAGCAGTTGGAATCGATTCCCTGCTTGAGATAATCAATTCAGGCGAATCAGTCAAGCATTTGCGGTTTTAGTTTTAGCTATAATTGTGCTGATCAATCAGTGATATTAAGCGCTTTTTGGTAAGGTTATCGGCAAATGAGGAGCGTATAGCCATGCGGGAAATTTCTTGCAATTGTTCTATCTGAAGATTGAAATGTAGTGCGCTATATTGGTATTCTTGGCCAACGCTGGTACAAAAGAATGGTGGGTCATCCGAGTTTAAGCTGATACTTATGCCTGCCTCTAAAATCTGCTTTAAGGGATGAGAGGGCCAGTCAGAATATATGGATAGAGCCAGGTTACTTGATGGGCATATTTCTAAAGAAATACTGCGCTGCACTAGGGCGCGCATTAGTTTTTCATCCTCAACACAGCGCACACCATGTCCAATTCTACTTATGGGTAAATGATTAATTGCATCCCAAACACTTTCTGGACCACAAACTTCACCTGCATGAACTGTGCAGGGATATCCGGCATCAGCGGCAATTTGGTAGGCGGGCAAAAAGTCTGCTAAGTTGTGCATGTTTTCGTTGCCACCCATGCCAAAACCGACAAAATAAGGATGCGGATTATCGACCATTTGCTGGGCAACAACCATAGCGCGCTGTGGACCTAGATGGCGCACACAAGTCACAATCACCCTTCCTAAAATATTAAAATCCCGCTCGGCATCGTCAATACCTTGTACACAGCCCGTAAGAACGTCGTCGTAGCTAATTCCCAGTTCATTTGCATGGTCTGGTGAGATAAATGTTTCGGCATAAATAGCGCCATCTGCAGAGCAAGATTTGAGATATTCATACATGATATCGCGATAGTCTTCGCTTTGTCGTAGGCAACAACTGGCCTCATCAAAGGCCTGCAAAAAAGTTACAAAGTCGTGCCAAGCAAAGGTGTCCTGCTGAGTAAACAAGTCCTCTTTTAATGCGACACCATTGCGCTTAGCAATACGACGCACTAATGTTGGTTGCATGGTGCCTTCTAAGTGGCTGTGAAGCTCCACTTTGGGTAATTGGTTAATCTGGTGCTCCATATATACTTTCTATTTTTATTGTTAGCTTAAGCTGCAAACCTCACCATGCTCAAGTGGTGCAAGATTCAAATGTTTGGCAATCGTTTGACCCATATCAGCGAAACTTGCTCGCTCGCCTAAATCATTGTTTTTAATATTGTGACCATAAAAAACCACGGGCACATGTTCGCGAGTATGGCCTGAGCCAGGCCAAGTGGGGTCACAGCCGTGGTCAGCTGTTAGCAGTACTATGTCGTTGTCGTGCATCATGGCTTCGATTTCTGGTAAGCGTGCATCAAATTGCTCCAAAGCATGAGCGTAGCCGGTTACATTGCGCCGATGGCCGTATTTGGTGTCGAAATCCACCAAGTTGACAAACAATAGGCCCTCTTGCATTATTTGCATTTGTCGTAGTAGTTCGTCTACCAAATCCATATTGCCATCTGCTTTGACGGTGCGGGTAATGCCTTTTTCGGAAAAAATGTCACCGATTTTGCCGACTGCGACAACCTCAGATCCGGCTTCTTGTGCGTGATCTAAGAGTGTTGGGCCAGTTGGTGGTGTGGTTAAATCGCGACGGTTAGCTGTGCGTTCAAAATCGCTACCGCATGTGCCGATAAAAGGCCGTGCAATGACTCGGGTAATATTTAATGGCTCCACTAGGCGTTTAACCACCTCACACAACTCATAAAGACGTTGCAATCCAAAAGTCTGTTCATGGGCAGCAATTTGAAAGACGGAATCAGCAGAAGCGTAGCAAATAGGAAGTCCAGTTTGCATGTGTTCTTCGCCGAACTCTTCTATGATTTGTGTGCCTGAAGCATGTCTATTGGCTAAGGTACCCTTGATTTGACCCTGAGATATGATTTTCTGCAATAGTGACTGAGGAAAGCAATTATCTTGATCTGGAAATGTTCCCCACTCAAAAGGAACGGGTAGCCCGCACATTTCCCAGTGACCGCTTGGGGTGTCCTTGCCAGCACTGACTTCACGAGCGTAGCCATAAGCCCCTTCAGGTGTTATTTTTTGCAGTAGTGGCAGTTCTTTTTCACGGCTGTTGGTAGCAGCTGCAGCAAGACCCCAGCGTTGCAAGTTTGGAATGTCAAGCATACCTTGGCGGTGCGTGCTATTACATTTTCCTGCAGCACAATGCTCGGCAATATGCCCCAAAGTGTCGGAACCTACATCGCCATATTTATGTGCATCAGCACTGGCGCCCAACCCCAAAGAGTCGAGTACTATAATGATTGCCCGTTTCATGAACCCCCTTCTTGTTGTGACGTTAATATTTCATAAATCATGTCATTTTCCTTTGGCAGTGTTTCTGAAAGGGTGATGAATTGTGAAAGCTCATTTTGCAATTGTGACACATCAGAAGCACTGTGTACATGTGCAACAGCCAATGGTTGGCCTATTTCAAGCCATTGACCAATTTGCACCAAGTGCGTTAATCCAACGCCATGATCGACACTGTCAGAGGCTTTGGATCTTCCTGCTTTTAGGGCAACCATGCTCATGCCAATACCGCGTACGTCCATGGCACTGACATAGCCTGATTTTGTAGAAGCAATAGGCTGAATTATTGACATTGGTTTGAGATAGTTTTTCGGTTTTTGAATTAGGTCGTTTGGGCCACCTAGAGAGCTGACCATTTTTCCAAATACATCTGCCGCATGACCACCCTTGAGTGCCTTTTGTGCTTTTATCAGTGCAACCTCTAAGTCAGTTTCGATGCCACTAATTTGCAGCATATTTGCGGCCAAATCGAGTGTGATTTTCAATAGGCGCTTGTCGGCTTGAGCGGGATTTATTAAAAAATCAATACATTCAAGCACTTCAACAGCATTACCTACACTGCGTCCCAACACTTGATTCATGTCGGTGATTAAGCAACGGGTTGGCACGCCTGAACCGGTGGCTACATCTGCAATACTTTGTGCTAATTCTTGAGCCATGCTGTAAGTGTCGGCAAATGCACCGTTCCCGGTTTTAACATCCATGACCAATGCGTCTAAACCAGAGGCTAGTTTTTTTGACAAAATAGAGGCGGTAATTAGACTGATAGACTCAACGGTGGCCGTTACATCACGAGTTGCATAGAAACGTTGATCTGCGGGCGCAAGTTGCGCTGTTTGGCCAATAATAGCGCAGCCCACTTGTTGTACCGTGCTGCGAAATTGAGTTTCGTCTGGTGTGGCGTTATAGCCAGGAATGCTGTCAAGTTTGTCCAGTGTGCCGCCGGTATGACCAAGTCCACGGCCAGAGATCATTGGCACATATCCACCACAAGCAGCAACGATGGGTGCCAGCATCAAACTCACCTTATCACCAACACCGCCGGTAGAATGTTTATCAACAACTGGGCCATTTAAATTTAAATCTTGCCACTGAAGAACACTGCCAGAATGCATCATATGCTGAGTCAAGCTGATACGCTCATCCATATTCATGCCTTTGTGGAACACAGCCATAGCGAAAGCGCCCAATTGAGCATCTGTCAAACTAGAATCACTGATACCTTGAACTAAAAAACCAATTTCTATATCGTTTAAGATTAGCCCATCACGTTTTTTTCGGATAAGCTCTTGAGGTAAAAAGCTCTTGATTGTATTAGTCGCCATACGGGGTCCATATATTTTTTACTTCAGTTGCTTGGCGTAAA
>JBBWVS010000139.1:0-7223 GCA_050256335.1 Gammaproteobacteria bacterium
AACCGAGCGACTTGCGCATGTACGAAATCTGTTGCCAGAAATATGCACCATCGATTGCGGCACCATGAACTTCGGCGAAGGCGATTATGTGATGACCAATACGCCGTCAATCTTGCGTGAAATGTCAAAACAAGTACAAGCCTTAGGTGTGCGACCTGAAATCGAATGCTTTGATACAGGTCACTTACAACTTGCGATGTGGCTAAAAGAAAATGGCTGGATCGACGATCCTGTGATGATTCAATTGTGCATGGGTATTCCTTGGGGTTCGCCAGACGACCTTCATACAATGATGGCGATGACTGCAAACGTCCCTGATGATTGGACATTCTCGGCATTTTCTATTGGACGCAACCAGTTGCCATACGTGGCGATGGCTATTCTGGCAGGTGGTAATGTTCGAGTGGGCCTAGAAGATAATCTTTATCTTAAAAAAGGCGTGCTAGCTACAAACGAAGATTTAGTAAAAAGAGCGGTACAAATTGCACAAGGCATGGGTGTCAAAGTACTGGGCCCTGAAGCGGTGCGCGAGAATATGCAATTGCAAAAACGCTGGGGATAGAATGAAATCGATTCAAACTGCTGCTGTCATTGGTGCCGGTGTCATTGGTGCCGGTTGGATTGCACGCTTATTACTGAACGGCATCGATGTTAATGTTTTTGACCCGTCGCCTGACGCACCAGAAAACACCAACAAAGTGATTGGCAATGCCGCAAGAGCTTATGCCAATCTGCACGCTGTACAGCTGCCAAAAAAAGGCCGGTTAATCTTTAAAAAAAGCGTTGCTGAGGCAACGCAAAATGCTGAAATAGTGATTGAGGCCGTACCGGAAAGATTGGACATGAAGCAAGCGGTCTATAATGATATAGAACTCAGTACACCAATAGATACAATCATTGCCTCTTCCACCTCGGGCATTTTACCCTCCGACCTACAGGCAGAACTTAACCACCCAGAAAGACTGATGGTTGCTCACCCATTTAATCCAGTGTATTTGTTGCCATTGGTTGAGATGGTTGGTGGCGAGAAAACCAGCACGATAGTTATTGAAAAAGCCAGTGATCTTTTCGAATCGATTGGCATGTTTCCTCTGCATATTAAAAAAGAAATCCCCGCTTTTATTGCCGATCGACTTCTGGAGTCGGTATGGCGTGAAGCGCTTTGGTTGATCAATGATGGCATTGCCACTACCGAAGAAATTGACGACGCCATTCGTTACGGTTTTGGTCTTCGCTGGGCGCAAATGGGCTTGTTTGAAACCTACCGCTTAGCGGGTGGTGAGGCTGGCATGCGCCACTTTATTTCGCAATTTGGTCCTTGTCTTGAGTGGCCATGGACTCACTTGATGGATGTACCAGAGTTCACTGAGGAACTGGTCGATAAAGTCGCCAACCAGTCAGACGAGCAATCCGGCATGCATTCGATTCGTGCTTTAGAGCAAAAACGAGACGATAATTTGGTCGACATCTTAAAAGTATTGAAAGACAATCGTTGGGGCGCCGGCAACACACTGCAAGCTTTTGAAGACAGGTTGGTAAAAAATACGGAAGAAGTCAATTTCGAAACCTTGGATCTTAGTCAACCGATTGAAACTTACACAACGACTGTCCCGCAAAAATGGGCTGACTACAACGGCCATATGAATGAAACGCATTACCTCGAGTGTTTTTCCAATGCGGCCGATAAAATTATGGCCATTGTGGGCGTAGATAGGGCTTATATTGCACGAGGAAATTCGTTCTTTACCGTAGAGACACACATTAGGCACTTAGACGAAGTGCTTGTCGGGGAAAGTGTGAGCGTCTCAACTCAAATATTGTTTGGTGGTGGCAAAAAACTGCAAGTCTTCCACTTTCTTCACCATGAGGATGGCCGGCTTTTGGCAACCGGTGAGCATATGTTAATCCACGTCAACCTTGAGTTTAGAGCCGCAACTGTGCCAAATAAAATAGTTAGTGCTCGCATTGATCGTCTCTATGAGTCACACCAAAAACTACCCATACCTGCTGGCGTTGGAAGAGCAGTGGCGGACAAACATTAAGTAGCTCAGCATATGAATGTAGCAATCACAGCAGGCGCATCGGGAATTGGTCTTGCAATGGCTGAAGCTTTTTTAGCGAGTGGCGATTCCGTTGCCATCTGCGATATCGACCCACAGGCAATTGAGTGTTTTAAAAGTAAACACCCTAACACTCTTGCCCTTTGTGCAAGTGTTAATAACGAAAGTGAAATTTCTGATTTTATTGCCCAAACAGAGGTCGAATTAGGCAGCATTGATGTGCTATGCGCCAACGCGGGCACCGGTGGCCCAGCCGGTGCAATTGAGGATATAGAGCTTGACGAGTGGAAAGATTGTGTTTCGGTTAACCTTGACGGGGCTTTTTTAACCGCTAAGCACGCAATCCCGGGTATGAAAAAACGTCAAGATGGGTTAATTCTTTTTACCTCGTCAACCGCGGGACTTTATGGCTACCCATATAGAAGCCCGTATGCGTGTGCAAAATGGGCGATTATTGGCCTAACCAAAACACTGGCGAGTGAACTTGGCACGAGCAACATTCGAGTAAACGCACTTTGCCCCGGCTCCGTTAATGGTGACCGAATGGATCGTGTCATTGCCAATGAGGCCAGAGTAAAAAATATTAGCGAGCAAGAAGTACGAAAAAACTATGTCGAAGGCGTGTCTATGAAGACTTGGATAGACGCCAAAGATGTTGCCGATATGGCTGTATTTTTGGCCTCCAACAAAGCAGCTAAAGTTTCTGGTCAAGTGATTTCAATTGATGGCAACACCGAAACGCTATAGGCTTAAACACTAATACCACTCATCCTCCATCGAATCTTTCTTTCGCTTCATAAAATCAAGCAACGCTTCGTCAATACTTGAATCAAGCTCGGGCGGCTGATACCCCTCTAACATTTTATTCCAACGCTCATAAGCACGCTGCTCTGTGTCTTTTGAGCCGTCTTCCGACCATTGCTCAAAGGAATTATTGTCAGGCATCTCAGAACGATAATTCGCCGTTTCAAAATTTTGCCCTGTATGTTCAGTGCCTAAAAAATTCTCCCCAGGTGAGTTCTCAATAAACGCACTTTTTGCCAAGGAGATACTGTCTATTGTTAAACCTTGTGCAGTACGATGCAACATCCCCAAGCGATCCGAATCAAGAATAAACTTCTCGTAACCAATAACCAGTCCACCCTCAAGCCAGCCTGCCGCCTGATGAATAAAATTAGCCCCCGCTAAAAATCCTGAAAGCATCGAATCTGCTGACTCTTGCATGGATTGTGCATCTGTTACCTTAGAAGCGGTGTAATGCCCGCCACAGCGAAACGGCAACCCCAATCTGCGAGCCAATTGGCCCACCGCCATTCCTGCGAGTGTCGACTCTGGCGTGCCAAAGGTCGGTGCGCCGGACTTAAGATCCATCGTCGTTAAGAAATTACCGTAGACAACCGGTGAACCCGCTCGCACCAATTGCGTTAATGCAATACCCACTAAAGTTTCAGCATGTGCTTGGGCAATGGCCCCGGCCATGGTGACTGGTGACATTGCGCCGCCCAAAATAAAAGGAGAGATCACGTTGCCTTGATTGGCTCTGGCGTAGACCTTAAGGGCGCCAGACATAACGTCATCATAAACCAAAGGGGAATTAACATTAATATTGCCTTGGATAACGCAATTACTCTCCATAACGTCTTCACCAAATACAATTTTGGCCATGGCAATGGAATCCTCCGCTCTCGTATTTGCAGTAACAGATCCCATAAAAGGCTTATCAGAGTACTTTATGTGGGCATACACCATATCTAAATGGCGTTTATTAACAGCGATGTCCGTCGGCTCACAAATGGTGCCACTCTGGTGATGGAGCCACGGCGTCATATAAGTAAGCTTGACAAAATTCTGAAAATCTTCAATTGTGCCTTGGCGCCTACCTCTTTTTAGGTCGTAGACAAAGGGAGGGCCGTAAGCCGGGGCAAAAATAAGCCGATTGCCGCCAAAAGTAGTGGATCTTTCGGGGTTACGCGCCAGCATATCAAACTCATTTGGTGCTGTTTCGCATAATGACTTTGCCAGGCCTTTGTCAAAACGCACTCGATTGCCATCGACACAAGCACCGGCATCTTTGAACAACGCAATCGCTTCATCGTCGCCCCAAAACTCAATGCCGACTTCTTGCAGAATCCAATCAGCATGCTCTTCAATACGAACAAGTTCTTCCTCACGCAATAAATCGTAACAAGGGATATTGCGAGACATAAATCGTGGCGGCTGAATTTTTTCAATCTCTTTTCTGTGTGCCATTCTTGCTGAACGACCTCCACGTCTCCTACTGTTTGTGCTGTTGGGCATTTGCTATGAATTGCAAGACAAGAAGAATTGGATAATACCACTGGGAAATTATTTACTCAAGCGAAAAAATTGACTAACAGTTATCGAGTTACTCGATAAGCGTGCACTCTCTACTTCAACATACGACTAATGGAATGCGCCACCTCTGCACGCGTCGCATTTGAGCCCAGCCTTGGACCGAAGCTCAAACCAACAGGCCTTCTTAGGAAAAATTTCTGTTGCTTTCTAACGCTTCTTGGTGCTAATGATAATATATCACCCCACATATTGTTAATTGCAAAAGGCACAACGGCTACCTCTGTATCAGTCTCTTTTAAGATTTTTTCAAAGCCACGCATCAGCGGAGAGAACTCGCCATCAACCGAAATAAAGCCTTCTGGAAAAAAACCAATGGCTTTATTATGTTCTAGGGCGCTAACAATATTCTTCAAAGCACCTCTGCTGCTCGTAGGTTGAATGCTAATCACACTGAACCACCTGAGAACAGTTCTTAGCACCGGCCAATCGTAATATTCTGCATGCATGACAAAGCAGATGGTTCTGGGCAATGCCCACTGAAGAAAGATAAAATCAATCCAAGAGATATGGTTACCCAAAAGCAAAACAGGGCCGGTCTTTGGCACTTGCTCTGCACCCGTTATGGTCAAACGATAGCGCGTCCCAAAAATGAGTCTTGCCAGAAAACCTCTCACGATTGTTACAAGGATCTTTAATAAATAGATTTAAGCTTCTTCAATACAACAGTAAAGCCAACCAGCGCAATGACTGCGTTGAAATAGAGGATATATTCGCTGTTCACATTGTTATAGGCAACGTAGCCAGTTATGCACAGCAAGCCCACCATGGCAATATTTTGCACCCAGTTCTTACCTGCTATCACACTTCCCAGGTTGTCAGGTGCAGCGCTGCTTTGAATCAAAGCGTTGAGAGGCACTACCAACATGCCGGCACCTATGCCAAAGACAAATATTGTCATTACCGTTAACACCAGACCCAAGCTGATCACATCGCCCATTAGCTCAAAGCCAAGTGACGTTTCAGTTAAAAATGCTGGCACTGAGAAGGTAGGGATTAACGCTGCACAAATAATAAGGATAATCGCGCCATAATAAACATTGTTTACCTTGATTCCGTTTTGGCTATTTTTACTAGAGGCGTAGGAGCCAATAATAATACCAACAATTGAAATTGCCATTAATAGACTGAGCAAAGCCACGCTCTCAATGTGTAAATTTGCCTTGGCATGGGCCGGCAGTACCGCAAGCATATTTTGAGAAATACTCCAAAATACTGCTGTACCCAGTATTGCATACCAAGTCACTTGATTCTTTCTCATATTGCGCACATGCTCTCTCAAGTAACCACCAACCAGCCACTTGCCGACAGATAATTTGGTTTCCTTGTATTTTGTTGCGTAAAATTTCAAGCCAAAAGTCGAAATAAACTCGACGACCGACAATCCAACCAACACCCAAGCCAATGGAGCAACCACTTGTAATATTTCCCCAGGACTTGTAAAAAAGTACCCTTCAGGTTGCTGCGCGATATGTTCTGTTAGATACGACTCAAATAAGATTGGCGAAGCGGCAGTTGCCAATAAAATAGAAATCAAAGTAATTGACATTAAGAAAGCGTTACCGATACTGAGACCTTTTTCACCTAAACATTCTTTAATATAACCGTACTTCGCAGGCGAATAAATGGCACTCTGTGTGGCCAAGATAAATGTCAGGCCAAACGCCCATTCGAACTCGCCTTGATAATAAGCGTAGACAATGCCCAATGTAACGAGCACTGCCATAAATGCACTCCAACGCATAATATTTGGCTTGGCAAAGCGATCCGAAAGATAGCCAGAAAGGGTAAATAGAACAATAAATGGAAGAAGGATCATGGCGCTAATAGCAGCGGTCATGATAATTTGGGTGGACTCGTTATACAAATACTGTGGCCCATCACCACTTAACTTATAGATAGTGCTAATGATGATTTGCTTATGCGAAACATCAACAAAGGCATTAACAAATAAAATGACCAAGTAAACAGAAAAAACCCCAGCCCTATCTTGCAAATTAAACGATTTTTTCTCCATTTTCCTCTCCATTGGCCATTACAGCACTAAGATAAAATACGTCCATTATGACACAATCTAATCAGAGTAGAGATTTAATACAAACTAATAAAATAAAATTGCTGTTTTAAGTGTCTCACTTTTTCATTCTTTAATTATTTGGATATTCCTATTACTGAAAACTATATTAAACAACTCCACATTCAACTACTAAGACACTCTACCAAAGACGAGCGCAAAAAATAATTACCACAATTAAACGGCCAACTATTAAGAACAGACTTAGCAACCTTGTTAACAACGGTTTGCTAGTTCGACACGGAAAGACTAAGGGTGCTTGGCATTCAAAATAAATGGGTAGCGTGCCGTTAAATTTATCTCGGCAATAAATAATTTTATATAAAGTATACTTTATCTCAATTATCCAGCACTAACATACAATTTTTTATGAAACTCAGTCTGCCTTTATTTCGCCGCACTTATCAGCTTCAAGATCAAATCGATAAATTTTTTGACAACCTTTCTGAGGCTTCGGTTATCTACAAGCTTGCTATTAGGGCTTATTTCGACAATGGTGTTTGTGAAGAATTTGAAACGCGATTAGAGCGCATTCATGTGATAGAATCTGACTCGGATGCGCTTCGTCGTGAGATAGAAAAACAACTCTATTCTAATACACTCATCCCCGATTCACGTGGCAATGTGCTTAATTTAATTGAGCGAGTTGACGAACTTTTATCTGTGTATGAGTGCTCCCTCTGGGATTTACAGATTGAAAAGCCTCAAATTCCTAA
>JBBWVS010000140.1:0-6017 GCA_050256335.1 Gammaproteobacteria bacterium
TGTAGCGGAGCATGTCTATAGTAGTTGATCAATTGCGGAGCGATACTCAACAACAGCTTTTTGATAATTTGCAGCAACTTGAGCGTAAGCCAAATTCATCATATTGAGTGATTTTTCAGCACCAATCAGCCCGCTTTTTTGGCCTCTGGCATTCGCATATCTTAACTCTTCTTCGCGCAATTTATCCTCGGCAATTTGCATTTGCTCTAAGCTCGTTTGCATCATCTGATGCATAAGATCCACCTGTGAAGCCAAGACACTGATCTGTTGCTTGATGTTCATCTCCACTTCACGTTGACGCGCATTTAAGCGCGCGAGAGAAATGTCGGATTGCTGTAAATCAAGCCTGGCTTTATTTTGTCCCAGTGGATATGACACATCAACACCCACACGCCAAGATTGATCTTGATTGGAAAAACCGTCAAAGTAGTTGTTGGCCTCGCCTTGAGTGCTAAGCCCAATACTCCAGCTAACAAAGGGTAATAATTTATTCTCTAGGCTTTGGCGCTGGCGAAGTAATTTTTTCCTTTCAAGCTGTATTTGTTGTATTAATCTCAGCTGCGGAAGAACAACTTCAACATCAATTAGAACCACACTGTGCTGCTGATAAAGGTCAAGCTCTACAACCATTTCACTGGTGTGAATATTGATTTGCGAAGCAAGTTCCTGCCTTAACAAAACAAGCTCTTGTTGAGATTGTAGCCATTGCTGCTCTGCTCGTATTTTTGCATCCAGCTCACCCAATACTTCAGAGCGTTCAACAAGTCCACTACTCAGTTTATTTTCAGCGAGCTCAAGTTGGGCTATCGTCAAGCTTAATTGTTGGCGGTATACACTTTCTTTTTCCTGAGCCAATACCAAATCAATTAATCTCTTAATCTTTGATGCAACAAAACTCTCGGATTGCTCTGCGCGATTCAAGCCTTGTGTTATTACTTCAATAGCAGCTATATCAGCACTTAATCGATCGTTAAGACCGCCCTTATTCTGTAGCAGTGGCTGGGAATAATCAACAGCAATCGCGTTAACACCAGAGATTATACCGTCGCGATTATTGAGACTCCATGTGTGGTTTAGGCTGATATTACCACCCGTTTGTTCGATACTCTTTCTGGCTGAAATCTCATAAGCAGTCATATTTAAATCGCTGTACGGTCTAGAAATAAGGTTGTTGCCAGAAGTATTGCTGTTATTGATAGAGCCTCTGATGCTCCAATCCGTATAAGTGAGTACTGCTTTTTGATCAACCAAACTTGCCTCTTCTGAAAGAGACAGTTGTACGAAATAAGGATGTGTTTTAATCAGTGCTGAGGTGTATTCACCAACCGTTAAGGCATTTGCATGAGCACCAAGCCCAAGACAGCAAACAATGAATAGTTTATTTAGAATTTTGGACATATTGCTTAATGGTATCAATAACTTCATGTAATTGCTTGCCTGTTGTGTCAATCTCCAAGACAGACACTTCTCGGTAATAAGATTCTCTTGCGTTTAGAATATCACGAATTGTCTTTTCACGATCAAGACTCTTTTCAAGTATGGGTCTGTTTTTGGATTTTGACGTTCTTTTCAGTAGCTGCTCAATGGATGAGGCCAAGTATACTACAATACCCGATTGTTGCAATAAAGCTCTATTTTCAGGCCTTAAGACAATACCACCCCCGGTGGCAATAATAGCGCCGGATTTTTGATAAAGCTCACAGAGCATTTGTGATTCTCGATCTCTAAAGCCTTTTTCGCCTTCGATATCAAAAATGTGTTCTACGCTAACACCCGTTTTATCAATTATTTCGTGATCAGAATCATAAAAATCGCAGCCAAGTTCATCGGCCAAACGACGTCCAACGGTTGTTTTTCCAGAACCCATAGGCCCGACTAATACGATATTTTCTAACGTTTTGGCCATTTGTTGTTTGCCAATTACTGCTCTAATTCATAGCTGGCACCGCAATACGGACAGCTTGTTTTTCCTTGCTCATCAAATGAAAGAAACACTTTTGGGTGCATACTCCACTTTTGCGCCTCTTTTGGTGGGCAGTGAAAGGGTAAATCTTCCTTGGCGACTAAGCTAAAACTTTTATGTTTATTTTGGCTGCCAGCCATTAACATCTCCCTTTGGCAACCCAACTCTCATGCTGCTTACTTCTACCGGCAACACAGTCAAAATACAACGATTGTAATTGCTCGGTAATTGGACCACGAGTGCCACTACCAATTGTATGCTCATCTAGCCCTCTAATTGGCGTCACTTCGGCTGCAGTACCTGTAAAGAAAGCCTCATCTGCACTATTAACATCTTTACAAGTTAGCTGTTTTTCAATAACTTGGTAGCCCAATTCATCCGCTAAAGTAATAATTGTATCTCGGGTAATTCCAGGTAAGGCTGACGTCAACTCCGGTGTGTAAATCACACCATCACGAATAACAAAAATATTCTCACCACTGCCTTCAGAAACAAAGCCGTCAATATCCAACATCAATGCTTCATCAAAGCCTTTGCCGAGAGCCTCTTGCAGGGCCATCATCGAGTTAACATAGTTACCATTAGTTTTCGCTTTGGCCAGTGCTGGGTTACCATGGTGACGGATAAACGAAGAAGTGCAAATACGAATACCGTTGTTAATGTTGTCTTCACCCAAATAAGCACCCCACTCCCAAGCTGCAATCATCACGTGGACTTTTAAGTTATCAGCTCTAAGACCCATACCCTCTGAGCCGTAGAAACACATTGGACGTATGTAAGCTGACTTCAAATTGTTCTTAGTAACAACTTCGCGCTGCGCTTGATTTAGCGTCTCGCTGTCAAATGGAATGGTCATACCAAGAATTTCTGCCGAATTAAACCAGCGAGCGGTATGCTCTTCCAATTTAAATATTGCCGGACCGCTATCGGTCTCATATGCTCTGACACCTTCAAATGCGCCCATACCATAATGCAGGGTATGTGTTAATACGTGTATTTTTGCTTCACGCCACTCTACCCACTGTCCGTCCATCCAGATGAAGCCATCTCTATCTGCCATTGTGCTCATAAAAAAAATCCTAATTTCTATAAAAAATATGGCTGCGTTAATAACTTCGCAGCCAATAATATACTTAACTCACATTGATAAACGGATTATACCCACATCAGGTTTTTATTCACCAAATATCACAGCATTCTGAGAAGGAGTCGCAATCAAACGATTATCGACAAACACGTAGCAAAGATAGATTCTCAATCGCGGATGACTCTGAGTGTTATAGGCTGTAAAATGCTTGCGATATATTGTGATTTATTTAGGACATGGAATTTAATTTATTTACCTTTACTGTTCTCTTGGCTATTCTTGCCTCGGTTGTCGCCCTACTTTGGCTCAACTTTAGACAAGATCTCGCTATCAAAGCAACATATGACGAGGTGCCAGAAGGCTTTAAAGACTCTATTTCCCTAGAGGATCATCAAAAAGCCGGTCGATACACGCAAGCCAAATTAGTGGTGAGTCACTTTGAGGTTATTGCCTCGACGGCTGTTCTTCTGTTGTGGACAATAGGCGGAGGAATTAACCAACTTGATTTATTTTGGCGCAACATCATCACCGACTCCCCGTTAGTTCAAGGCTCTGCATTCATATTAAGCATTATGATGATCGCCAGTCTGATTGATTTACCATTCAGCTTTTATCGAAATTTTGTCCTCGAACAGAAATTTGGCTTTAATCGTATGTCGTTCCTTACATTTTTAGGTGACCTATTCAAAGAATTATTACTCACCTTTATTGTTGGCATTCCGCTCATCTTTGGCGTTCTTTACTTGATGAATGTTATGGGCAATACTTGGTGGATTTATGTGTGGCTAACACTCTGTATTTTTAGTCTCAGCATGATGTGGCTCTACCCAACCTTCATCGCACCTATTTTTAACAAATTCAAACCATTAGAAAACGACACTCTTAATAATCGAATAGACAGCCTTCTTCAAAGAACCGGCTTTAAAAACGACGGCATCTTTGTTATGGATGGCTCCAAAAGATCCTCTCATGGTAACGCCTATTTCACCGGTCTTGGTAAAAACAAAAGAATTGTGTTCTTTGATACACTGCTTAACGGCATGGAAGATCGAGAGGTAGAGGCTATCCTTGCACACGAATTGGGCCATTTTCACCACAAGCATATCCGCCAACGTATGATTAGTTCTTTTGTTTTTAGCTTAATCAGTCTTGCTCTACTTGGCTATCTGATTGAACAAAATTGGTTTTTCTTTGGTCTTGGCATCTCCACTCCCTCTGACCACACGGCACTCGTTATTTTTAGCCTAATTTTGCCGGTATTCAGTTTCTTTATCACTCCGTTTAGCAACCTAATTTCGCGCAAACACGAATTCCAAGCGGATGCATTTGCGGCCAGACATACGGATGCAAATGACTTGATATCTTCACTAGTGAAGCTATACAAAGAGAATTCATCGTCGCTCTCTCCGGATAGATATTACTCAGCATTTTACGACAGCCACCCTAGTGCCACATTGCGTATTGAGCGACTCAGGTAAACTCTATGCTAGAGACCAAACCACTCACCTATGCCAACTGAGCACCCAGCAATAAATACTCAACCCCAACTTCTGGTAATGGATTAGTGGCCCTAAATAGACGGCAAAAATGGCGCGCTGAGAAGGTGCAAGCTGAACGCATCACTAGAGCCAACAAAGCATCTGAAAAAGCCGAATCCGAGGCAAATATCAGTGGCAAAGAACAGAAAGGCAAGGTAGTCACTCGCTACGGACAACGCCAGCTTGTAGAGTCTAGAAATGGTGAATTATTCCAGTGCACCAGTAGAAGAAATATTGAACTCTCAGTCGCTGGCGACGAGGTAGTATTCCAACCCACCGACAATGATAATGGCATTGTTACCGCCCTACTACCACGCAAGAGCGAGCTCAAAAGACAAGAAAAATTAATCGCGGCAAATGTTGATCAACTGTGGCTAGTGGTGGCCGTAGAACCTAAATATCAATTCGACTTGATTGATCGCTACCTTGTGGTGGCAGAAAATGCTAATTTACCAATTGCTATTATTATCAATAAAATCGAGCTGCTTGACGACTTGGAAGATCTACACAAGGACTTTTTGGTCTATCAAAATCTTGGTTATGAACTGCATTTTATCAGCGTAAAAGAGCGATTAAATTTAGACAGCTTAAAACAACAATTGGCCGAAAAAACACATATCTTTCTTGGACAATCCGGCGTTGGCAAGTCTTCTTTAATCAACGAACTCATTCCAGATTTAAATATCAGGGTGAATGAAATCAGTGAAAAAAGCAAGCTTGGAAAGCACACAACAACCAACACCTGTATTTATAAAATCGCTAGTGGAGGCGACTTGATTGACTCTCCTGGTATTCGAGAATTTCAGCTAGACAATCTAAGTACAAAGGACATTCTCAACGGTTTTATAGAGTTTCAACCCTTGCTCGGTCATTGTCGCTTTAGAAACTGTCAGCACATCAACGAGCCTAATTGTGCGATCAAAAATGCTTTAGAGTCTGGCGATATTCACCCTTATCGATACAACAGCTATCTAAGACTCATTGAGTCCTAGATTGCGACTCCTGTGCGCAATTGCTCCAATATTATTCAATTATGAGCGTATAGTAAAAATAACATAACAACTTGTCTTTAACCATACAGGAGTCAACTATGTTAGCTCATACCAAGGAAAACTTTTATGCATACCCAACCCATCGTGTTGTTGCTGCCGTCGATACAAAAAATGAGGCTGACGAAGTAGTCAGTGAATTGATCGATGCCGGCTTTGATGATTCACAAATAGACGAATCTGTAGGTGATGATGGCTTGGCGTTTCTCGATCCAGTAGGCGATAAGCATGGCCTTTGGACCAAGGTTGTTAGGAAGTGGCAACACCTCGCTCAAGGTGAAGAACATGCGTATCTTGAGAGGGTTGAAAAAGCCCTTAAAGAAGGTCATGCCATTGTTAGCGTACCCACTTTGAACAAAGTTGCGAGAGAGAAAGTTGCC
>JBBWVS010000141.1:0-11075 GCA_050256335.1 Gammaproteobacteria bacterium
GGCGTGGAAGGCGTTGCAAATTTCCTTGCCAGTAATGACTGCAGGCTTGATGATTAAGTTTTTGCTTTTGCCTGATGGTGAGGATCCAGATACATTGATTCAAAGTGAGTCTGCCAAGGTATTTTCGCAGCGCATTGAAAAGTCACAAACATTGTCCAGTTTTCTCTTTGAGCGCATTAAATCCGAAGTACCATTTGAGACTATTGAAGGCAAAACTTTATTTTTAGAGCAGGCATCCGCGCTTATTAACCTTGTTACTTATGCTGTATACCACCAACAATTGGTTGAAGGTCTTGCGCAAGTGGTTGGGCAAGACGTATCGCACGTTGAAAAAGTAATCAATCAAAGCAAATACAGCGTACCACCCGTGCAGCAAATGCATGAAGCGCCCCCAAATTTTGATGCGCCGCTTATGGCGGAAATACTTTATGACGAGCCAGTGGTAAAAAAAACACCAGACAATGGAATGAAAGGCCTGATGTCAAAAATGATTAGCTGTATTCTGAATTACCCAGTATTGGCCAACGATACGGTGGAGCTTAGAGTGCGGAATTTACTAAAATCAAACGTATTACTGGAGCTAATCCACTCTGCACAAATTGACGATGAAATATCGCAGCAAGAATTAATCAAACCATTCGAGGCAAAGCCTAGGGTGTATTCTCGTTTGCAACAACTTTGTGTGATGGAGCCAAATTTGAGTGAAAAACAAGCAAAGGATGAGTTTTTAAGCGCGCTAACCGCTTCCGAAAACCAACTTAAGCGCAAGCATACTACAGATAAGATCAGATCAGCAAGCACGAGCGCCGATGAGAAAAAAATTATGGAGGAAATACAACACCGAAAAAAGCCGAAATCAGACTAGATTAATCGCTCGTTGTAGGCTGGATACTGGCATCGGCGTTCAATATCTTTTCCATTGCATCTTTAAACGCCATTGCTGCAGAATTCGAACCTTCGCAACGGTTTCTTAAATTTGGATCCCACGAAGTAAAACATTGCTTTGGGTGGTCCAATCTGACAGCCATAATGTATTTTGGGTTGTCGACGGGTGAGAAGCCAACAAAATAGGTACGCTTTGCACCGTCTTTACTGTATTTTCCATCAATGACCATTTCCGCTGTACCAGTTTTTCCAGCGATTTCGTAGCCGTTAATACTGGCACGATAACCTGAGCCGTTGTTTGACACCACAGAGTCCAGTATTTCTTTAATTCTGTTCGTGGCTTGTGCGCTAAAAACTCGCGTGTTTTCTTCGACTAACTCTCCGTCTTTTATCAATTTTAAGCTTGGCAGATTGCCTTCGTTGGCAAAAATCAAATAAGCCCTGGCAAGCTGTGCAAGGTTGGTGTTCATGGGGCCGTGACCGTAAGCTATGGTACGTTTATCAGCAATTCCCCAAGTGCTATAGTGTCTAAGCACACCTGGATTTTCAATGCTTGTCATGAGGCCTTGGTATTCACCGAATCCTAGTAGTTGCCAGGCTTCATATACATCTTTTGCCTCAAGCCTCTCCATCACATTGAGTGTGCCTAAGTTGTGTGATTTTTCTAGAATTTTCTGCACTGTGATTGCATCACCGTATTTTCTCGCCTCAGGGTTGGTTTTAATGTGACCAATGGATTTACTGACGTCAATCAATTCATCTTCAGTGGCAGTAATCATGCCTTTTTCTAGCGCAAGCAACATAGTAAAAGGTTTCATTGTTGAGCCGGGCTCTACCTTGTCAGCTAAGACGCGATTTCTATAGTCTTCAGGGTTGTAACTTTGGCGATCATTGGGGTCTCCAGCCGGATAATTAGCTAGTGCTAATATCTCACCATTAGCAGACAGCACAATGGCCGAGGCGGAGTCGGCCAGATGAAATTCCGCTGATTTTTTGATGGCGTTAAAAACATGAAATTGAACATCGGCATCAATGGTTAATTGAATGTCTTGGCCTTGCTGAAGCGCCCGTGAAATTTCTGTTTGGAAGTAAATATTTGAATTTTTTTTATTGGTGCTAATTTTCGCTTGGCCGTCAGTACCAGCTAATAAATAGTTAAATTCCGACTCAATTCCAAACGCACCAGTATCTTCGTTATTGGTTCGCCCGAGTAGCGGTGAAATGGACTCGGCTTTAGGGTAGTAGCGAAACGTTGAGGATTGCAGGGCAACTCCGGATATTTTTTCATGCTTACAACGCAATATTTCAATTGCATCTTTTCTGTCAATTTCAATTCCTATAAGGCTTTTTGCTCGCTCGAACAATGTTTTTGATGGCGTAATCATTGCGGATTTACAAACCTCAATTTTTTGTTTTTTGAGCTTACCAAGGTTGATGATAATGGGATCGGTTAGAGAAAGGTTTTCTTTAATGATGAGTTGTTTGCGACCCGAGCTGGCTTGACGTTTCGTCTTAATTTTTTCCTCGAATTCGTTCAAGGGGAGTTGCAGTGCTTCTGCCAATATTGGGATAAATTCATCTTGAATGAGGGTGGGGTCAAGATTAACTTTTTGCCGAATAAGGCTAATGGCAAGGATGTTGCCATTTCTATCCAGAATGTTTCCTCGTGAGGCTTTTTGAGTGAGGATTTTTTCAGATTTTATAGCGGCTTTTTGTTGTAGAGAATGACTGCCAAGTTGTTGGGAGTGAATACTGATTGCCTGATAAATAAAAACCCCAATAATGACGAAAAAACTGTACTTTATCAGCCCCTGTCTATTCCAATAATTTTGAACTCGAGTAAATTTCACAAAGACAGTGTTTTAATTTGTTTATCTGGCGAGTGCATCCCTAAAAATTCTTGTGATTTTTCAACAATAGCCATGCCACTTAGCACTTCTGAGTGTTCCATTAATAATTGTCTATTAACGGCCACAATGCTTTGATTTTCTTTTTTAACTTTTGTTTCAATTTCATACAGTTGAAACATTTGATGATGCCAGTAAACGGTGAACAGTGACAAAACAACCGTCATGATGATTAGGAGGGAATTAACAAGCCAAGCAGTCTTGATAAATCTTAGCACTTTTCAGCTAGGCGAAGGATTGCGCTGCGACTGCGCTTGTTTGTTTTGATTTCTTCTCTCGAGGGCTTTTTCTTGCCCAGATTTTTAAGCGGCAGGTTGTGTGTAGCCGCAGTCATAATCGGCAACCCTTTAGGAAGGGCTTTGACTTGCGAATATTTGCGAATAAATTGCTTTACAATACGATCCTCAATCGAATGGAAACTAATAACTGACAGCCTGCCACCCGATCTTAAAGCACCAATGCTTTGCTCTAGTGTACTGGTGAGTTGCCCAAGTTCCTCATTAATAACCATTCGAATTGCCTGAAAAGATCGTGTTGCCGGGTGTTTATTTTTATGTGATCTAATAACAGAGGCGATAATATTGGCGAGTTCAAGTGTTGTTTCAATGTCTTTACTTTCTTGAAATTTTTTAATCGCAGCGGCAATGCGCCAGCTCTTTTTTTCCTCACCGAATTGATAGAGCGCATCGGCTATGTCTTTTTCGCTTGTCTCTTTCAACCATTTTGCTGCTGTCAGTGTTTGCGTCTGATTCATGCGCATATCAAGCGCACCATCTTTATTAAAGCTAAAGCCTCGCTCGGCATTATCCAGCTGTGGTGACGAAACACCAAGATCCATCAAAATACCATCGATTTGTCCGTAAAGCTCCATCTCCTCGAGTACGCTTTGCAGCTGATCAAACCTTGTGTGACATACAGTTAGCCTTGCATCATCAAAGCTTGATTTTGCGTAATTAACCGCATCTAAATCTTGATCTAGGCCAATCAGTCTGCCTTTTGGGCCCAGTAACTCGAGAATGCCTTTGCTGTGCCCACCTCTGCCAAAAGTAGCATCGATATAAATCCCATTTGACTTAATATTAAGCCCTTCAATGGATTCAGAAAACATAACGGAAGAATGGTGATTGTTTGGCATCAAAAAAATCTTAAAAATTTAGGGAATTTTTTAAATTAATAGTTTCGTATGATAGATTTTAGCTTACACGTTTTTTTAAAAGTCACTTATCTTGATTCAAATATCAAATATCAAATATCAAAAATTTAGGGAATTTTCAATGTGGCGCGTTTGTAAGGGTAGAATGAATCAAAAAGAGCTGTTTAAAAGCTCTAAAAGGCTGTTTTTAAGGGATTATTAGTGTTTTCTGAGTATATTTAATACTCTAGTAAAATTGCAAACGAAAATTTCTGACTTTGCTGATATGGAGCTTAAATAATCAATAAATCAGTGAAAAAAAGGGTGGCATCCCCATTAGTATTAATTAATAAAGGCATTCAATTACAAACAATGGTCTGATTTACGAACATTTCGGTTGATGATTAGAATGTGAAATAGTCTGGTTATTGACATATATTTTATTCTGAATTTTTAAGTTAATTACAAAAAAATACTGTAAATATAGTAGTTAATTACAAACAATTCTTAATTTCTTCTGTTATTTCTCATCGTTTTTTGGTGCTTAGTCGGTGTAAAGTATTGTTGGGTGGTGCTTGAGGTAGCTACTTGGCGTTTTTGTTTTTTCATTTTTAAGAATTTTTTCTCAGTTGACTTTTTTAACTTTTTTTGTATTATATTGTAGGTGAAAAAATGGCCTTGTTTAGTTACGAAATAATGTTATTTGAATGAGATTACTAAGCGTGTTAAACACTAGTTTTGAACACCTCTTCTTTATAGTGATTTCTGTCAATTCGCCATAGCGCGACTCCTTCATGCTATGGCGTTTTGTCTTTACTGGTCTTAATGCGCAAAAAAACTTCTCTTTCATATAATTACCACTGTGAATAAAGATGAAAATAGTTTTATATGGTGATTATTAAGTGAAAAAACGTTCAAACTCTAAACATTTGGCATAAAATATATTCTTTAAATTTTGTCTGTCTATTGTAATTTTTGCAATGAAGAAGAGATGATAAAGCCATAAAAAAGAATAACAATCACCTTGCTAAGGACTCTATGAGCTCAACGAATAACTGCACCATCCTCCTGAAGAAGATGATGGCTGTTGCTGGTCTAATTTGGTTTGTCTATCTAATTTTTCATTTATTTAGCGTGCTGACTTTCCATGCTGGCGAGGCTGCTTTTAATGCCTTCTACATTTGGTTTAACAGCTCTTGGATTTACCCTGTTTTATTGGCCCTACTGGGGTCGACAATTGTCTTTCATATTTATATCGCTGTGACTCGCCAGCTAGCAAATAATAAAAGTGCGGGCGACATTCGTTACAAAAAATCCTATCCTAAGGCTGTTCCAAGAATCGTCGCATGGTCAGGCGCGGCTCTGGTGTTTGCCTTTATTGTTATCCACAGTGTGCAGATGCTTACTATTGATATTGACACAACAAATCTTTACCAGCAAATGCAAGAGATTTTCTCTGATCCATTGATGTGGGTTATTTATGGCTTGGGTATGCTAGCAATTTCGGCACACTTACAACACGGTCTTTCGAATGTATTACAAACACTGGGTATTTGCAGTTGCCAATTTCATAAAGTTGCTTGGTTGATTGTTGTTATTATTATGGTGGGCTTTGCCTCTATTCCACTGAGCATTATCTTATGAGTAAATTGAATTCAAATACACCGACGGGTGATCTAGAAAAGCGCTGGGACAAACACCTTTTTGAGTTGTCCTTAATTGCTCCACAAAATCGAGCGAAGTACAATATTATTGTTATTGGCACAGGACTTGCCGGTGCCTCTTTGTGTGCTACTTTGGGTGAGTCTGGCTACAACGTACAATCGTTTTGTTTTAACGACAGCCCTCGCAGAGCGCACTCTATTGCTGCACAAGGTGGTATTAATGCCAGTAAGAATTACCAAAATGACGGCGATAGTACTCAGAGATTGTTTTACGACACAATGAAGGGTGGCGACTTTAGAGCGCGCGAGTCAAACGTTTATCGTCTTGCTCAACTGAGTGGTAATATTATTGATCAAGCTGTTTCTCAAGGTGTGCCTTTTGCAAGAGAATACAGCGGCTACTTGGCGAACCGTTCTTTTGGTGGTGCTCAAGTTTCACGTACATTCTATGCTCGTGGGCAAACGGGTCAACAACTTTTGCTAGGCGCTTATAGTGCAATGAGTAAAGAAATTGCGTCAGGCAAAGTCAGGCACCAGTCACGATCTGAAATGCTAGAAATCATCCTTGTTGACGGTAAGGCCCGCGGTATTGTTGTCCGCGACTTGGTTAGCGGTGAAATTTCGGCACATACGGCCGACTGCGTTGTGATGTGTACGGGTGGCTATAGTAATGCTTTCTACTTGTCTACCAATGCTAAAGGTTGTAACACTTCTGCTACATGGCGCGCACATAAAAAAGGTGCGTTTTATGCCAACCCAAGCTTTACTCAAATTCACCCAACGTGTATTCCGCCAACGGGTGAGAATCAATCCAAGTTGACTTTAATGAGTGAGTCTCTTCGCAATGATGGCCGTATTTGGGCGCCAAAAAATATTGAAGATTGCGCAAAAGATCCAAGAGAAATTGTTGAAGAAGATAGAGATTATTTCCTTGAGCGTATGTATCCAGCTTTTGCTAACTTAGTGCCTAGAGATGTCGCCTCAAGAGCGGTTAAGAGTATCTGTGACGAGGGTCGCGGTATTGGTACTGAAATTCACGGTGAGAAATTGGGTGTTTACCTAGACTTCTCATCAATTATCGAGCGCATTGGCGAAGATAAAGTAAGAGAAAAGTACGGTAATTTGTTTGATATGTATGAGCGCATTTCAGGTGAAAACCCATATCAATTACCAATGAAGATTTACCCAGCACCGCATTACACAATGGGCGGTCTTTGGGTTGATTACAACTTAATGACAACAATTGACGGTCTATTTGCGGCCGGCGAAGCTAACTATTCCGAGCACGGTGCAAACCGACTTGGCGCATCAGCATTGATGCAGGGCCTGGCAGATGGTTATTTTATTGCTCCAAGAACGGTTGCAAACTATCTTGCTAAAAACAAGCTTGAACCTGTAGGTCTTGATCACCCAGACGTGGTTCAAGCGATGGATGACGTCAAAGATCGCATCAATAAATTGATGAATGCACCAGAACCGAAAAATTCACCTGACTACTATCATAAGAAAGTCGGTCGAATTTTGTGGGCTGCTTGTGGCATGTCGCGTGAAAAAGAAAGTCTTAAAGTAGCAATTGAAGAAATTAAAGCACTTCAGGTTGATTTTTGGCAGCACGTCAAAGTGACGGGTGTCGATAAGGATATGAACCAAACGCTTGAGCGTGCTGGTAGAGTTGCTGATTTCATCGAGCTTGGACACTTAATGTGTCGTGACGCTCTTGAGCGTGAAGAATCGTGTGGCTGTCATGCTCGTATGGAGTATCTAGAGTCAGATGGTGAGGCTAAACGAGACGATGAAAATTTTGCTTATGTGGCTGCCTGGGAATACTCAGAAGACGGCGCTATATTAAATAAAGAGCAATTAGATTTTGAATTTGTCAAACCAAGTGTGAGGGATTACACATGAATTTTACACTCCATATTTGGCGCCAAAAAAACGCACAGAGCAAGGGTGATTTTCACACTTACCAGATTGACGATATCGATAGCGATACTTCATTTTTGGAAATGTTGGATCAGCTTAATGAGCAACTCATTGGCAAAGGCGAAGACTGTGTTGTGTTTGATTATGACTGCCGAGAAGGCATCTGTGGAGCTTGTTCACTAGTCATTAATGGTCATCCACACGGTGAGAAAAAAGCCACCACCACTTGTCAGCTGTACATGCGTGAATACGCTAACCAGAGTGAACTTTGGGTTGAGCCTTTCCGAGCTGACAGTTTTCCAGTTATTAAAGATGTGCTGACCAATCGCGATGCCTTTGATCGTATTATTCAAGCCGGCGGCTATGTCTCCACAAACACTGGATCTGCACCAGATGCAAACTCACAATTAGTTAGAAAGGCTGATGCGGACGCTGCTTTTGATGCTGCAACTTGTATTGGTTGTGGCGCTTGTGTTGCTGTTTGTCCTAACGCGTCGGCCAGTCTTTTTGTTTCGGCTAAGATTGCTCACCTTGATCACTTGCCTCAAGGTAAAGTTCAGAGCGATACCCGTGCAACCAACATGGTTCGACAAATGGAATTAGAAGGTTTTGGTAGTTGTTCGAATCATCGTCATTGCGAGTCTGTTTGTCCGCAAGAAATTTCGATTGCGAATATCACAATCATGAATCGTTTACTCTAAGAGTATCACCCAGAAATCCATTGATTGACAATTTGCACTTAAGGCAGGCCATGCACTCTTTTTGAGTGCTTTTGGCTGTGTAATCAGGGCGCACAGCGCCCTGGTATCGTCAATTTGAGTCAGTTAATCGCTCAACCAATCAGTTTGTTGACCACTGTTGTTAGGCTGCGGATGACGCTAATTGATTGATTAAACAGAGCACTTTCCTCGTCGTTGAGCTCTAGCTCTATGATGCGCTCAATACCGTTTTCACCTAAAATCACAGGCACGCCAATCGCCAAATCACTCTCGCCGTACTCACCTTTAAGAAGGCTGATACAAGGTAGGAGTCGTTTTTTATTATGTACAATACTTTCGACCATAACTGTCACAGCAGCACCTGGTGCATCGTAGGCACTGGAGTTTCGTTTAAGGTTAATGATTTCTGCACCGCCATCACGAGTTCTTTGAATGATATCCTCAATCACATCTGCATTCAGCAATTGAGTAATTGGCACACCACCAATTGATGTGTATCTCGTGAGCGGCACCATGGTGTCGCCATGTCCGCCCAGTACAAGGTTTTGAATATCATCGATTGAAAGTCCACTTTCCATTGCAATAAAACTAGACATACGAAGTGAATCTAATACACCTGCTTGGCCAATAATTCGACTTCTGTCCCAGTTGGTTTTTTTGCAGGCGTAGTACGTGAGTGCATCAACAGGGTTGGTCACCATAATAACCAACGAGTCACCGGCATGTTCAATCACGCCATCCATAATGCCGTCAATAATTTTCAGATTGACTTTTAGAACATCACTGCGATCCATGCCAGGCTTTCTAGGTAAGCCAGCAGTAATGATGACGATATTAGAATCTTTGATAGCACTGATATCGCTGCTACCTCTAATCACTGTATCGAATTTAAATACCTTCGAGGTTTGTTGGATATCGAGAGCGACGCCCTGAGCGTACTGCTCGTCAAGGTCAATCAGTACAATTTCGCCAGCAAGTTTTTTGTTTGCTATCATTTGCGCAGTGGTTTCACCTACTCTTCCTGCGCCTATTACACTTATTTTTTTAATCATATTGGACTATTTTCATGTAGTGAATAAATTTATACTGTTATATAGCTGTATTAACTACAGTGTCATATAAAGATATATAATACCACGCTTGCTTTTAACCACTTTATAGTTTTAATTTATGTCACAAGAATTTCACGAAGAAGCTCTAGATTATCATCGCCGGGTAAGACCTGGAAAAATCATTGTTTCCTCGCATAAACCGATGAATACCCGTCAAGAATTAAGCTTGGCATATACGCCAGGTGTTGCAGCGCCAGTTAGAGAAATTGTAAAAAATCCAGAGACTGTTAACGAATATACAGCAAAGGGTAATTTAGTAGCAGTTATTACCGATGGTTCCGCGGTTCTTGGTTTGGGTAATGTTGGTCCGCTAGCGGCTAAGCCAGTAATGGAAGGTAAGGCAGTTTTGTTTAAACGCTTTGCAGACATTGATGTATTTAATATTGAGCTTGCTACCCAAGATGTTGATGAAATTGTCAACACCGTTATTAATATTGCTCCAACCTTTGGTGGTATTAATTTAGAAGACATATCTGCACCACGTTGTTTTGAAATTGAGCAACGCTTGATTGAGGCGCTGGATATCCCTGTTTTTCATGACGACCAGCACGGCACGGCCATTATCATTGCAGCAGGCTTGATTAATGCGCTTGAGATCCAAGGTAAAACCATGGAGACAGCTAAGCTTGTATGTTTGGGTGCGGGGTCTGCCGGTATTGCTACTTTGCATCTATTGTGCGAGATGGGTTTAAACAAGGACAATATTTTGCTAGTTGATCGCGCAGGTGTTATATCGACAAGTCTTGAAAATGTTGGTGATATTAAAGCTCACTTTGCCGTCGACACAGATAAGAAAACGCTTGCTGATGCAATGAATGGCGCTGATGTGTTTATTGGTGTTGCCTCTGCTAATTTGGTGACTCAAGAGATGGTGAAATCAATGGCAGACAAGCCAATCGTTTTCGCCCTCTCAAATCCTGATCCTGAAATTTCACCAGCCGATGCTCACGCGTGTAGAGATGATTTAATCATGGGAACTGGGCGTAGCGATTATCCAAACCAAGTTAATAACGTACTGGGTTTTCCATTTATTTTTAGAGGTGCTTTAGACGCTAAATCGAGAGAGATTAATGTGCCAATGAAAATTGCTGCAGTTCATGCACTAAGCAGCCTAGCAAAGCTCGAAGTACCACAAAGTGTTCTCGATATTTACAACGTTGAAAGCTTAGAATTCGGCAAGGATTACATCATTCCAAAGCCTTTTGATCCGAGACTGATTGATACCGTGCCAAAAGCAATTTTTAATGCCGCTGTTGCCAGTGGTGTATCGCGTCTAACTTAATCTTACAATAACTCTGAAAATGCGCCATTTTATGCTTGCTAAGCATAAATAGTTATGGGATAATGTCTGATTGTTTTTTGGAGGGGTTCCCGAGCGGCCAAAGGGAACAGACTGTAAATCTGTCGGCTCTGCCTTCGAAGGTTCGAATCCTTCCCCCTCCACCATAAAAACATGAGAATAGGAATTGCGGGTGTCGTATATTGGTATTACCTTAGCCTTCCAAGCTAATGAGACGGGTTCGATTCCCGTCACCCGCTCCATGTAGTTGGGTTGTGCTCACCTAGCTCAGTTGGTAGAGCACTAGCTTGGTAAGTTAGAGGTCGCCGGTTCGATTCCGGTGGTGAGCTCCATTAAATAATTAAAAAATGATTCAAGGGGATTAGAAATGTCAAAAGAAAAATTCGAAAGAACCAAACCGCATGTTAATGTGGGCACAATCGGTCACGTTGAC
>JBBWVS010000142.1:0-6099 GCA_050256335.1 Gammaproteobacteria bacterium
TGCTGCAAGTGCGCCATGAGCATGCACAGCTTCAGTCATGAGTTGTAAGGCGGGAATATCTCTTCGATCCCAAATTCTTTGCTCAGTATAGGGGGATAGGTCGGAGCTCGGATGGATTTCAGATTCTTCAGTACTAACGACACCCCAGCCCCCTTGCGCTTTCACAGCGCGCAATGCGGCATGAGCTTGGGGTTTTAAATGTCCCATGCCCGTACAATGGGGTACTTGGTAGAAGCGGTTTTTTGTTGTCACAGGGCCGATATCGACCGATTCAAACAAAATGTTGTAAGGACTCTCTGGCATTCCTATTGATTGGGTATTTTTTTTAATTTAGCACTCACTAATTGATACTACACTTAGTGTTTTCTATTGTCAATAATTATCCTTAATCACTTGAATCGGGCTTGAATTTAAAAGCGATGAGTAGGGTGTTATGGCTTTAATGAGTGTCGCTACTTTCTCAATATTAAAGCATATTGGTGAGTTTAAATCGGTTAATTCAAAAGTCATGAGTGCACTTAAATCAGCGCATTTGCAGTCATTACTTACGGTCTTGTTTAGCACGAATAAACACACAATATAGTTAACCGCTCGCCAACTATTTCTGCATAATACCAGCTATTGTGCTGTAGCTAAAGAACCTGTGGGGGAGAGATGTTTGAGCTAAAAGAGTATTTGAAATTACCACCTCGAAACTCGGTAGCATTGCTACCAAGGATCGATATGTCTATTCTAAAAGGCGGCGGCGTTGAGGCTTTAAAACAAATTGGACAGCAACTGTGCAGTGCTTTTTACCACGTTGGATTTGCAACCTTGGTCAATCATGACATTGAAGCTAGCGACATTCAGAAGATGTTTAAGCAATCAAAAATGCTGTTTGAGTTGCCGCTTGAAGACAAACGAAAGATGGCTTATACGACTACCGCTCGTAACCGTGGCTATATCGGCTTTGGACAAGAAACACTTGAAGGTACAGGCACAGCCTGCAACAGGGAAGCAGCGGTTATTGTGAAGCCACCAGCAGATGCAAAAGAGTCATTTGACGTGGGCAGTGAGCAAGATTCTTTGTATGTTGACATTTGGCCAGGAAGTCTAATGCCTGCATTTAAGCAGGCGGCATTTAACTTACGCTCAGAACTTGACACTCTCCATGGGATGATTATGCAATCCATCGCACTTAATTTGGATCTGGAGAAGGATTATTTCACACCGTACTTTGAAAATCGAGAGTACAGTCTACGATTAATCCACTACCCACAAATAAGTGCCGATGAAATTACTCACAAAGGCCAAAAACGAGCCGGTACTCATACCGATTATAATCAGATGACTTTGTTATTACAGGATCAGGTGGGTGGATTGCAAGTGCTTGATTCTAATAACCAGTGGATTGATGTCAAACCTGAACCGGGCGCAATTATTGTTAATACAGGTGATTTGATGGAGCGATGGTCAAATGGCTTATTTAGTTCCACTGTGCATCGTGTGATGGCGCCTGAAAGCCACAACAAAGAGTTACCGAATCGTTACTCAATGGCTTATTTTGTCAAGCCGAACCGTCGCTCGCTCATCTCTTGTCTCTCCAGTTGCCAATCTGAAAACTTGCCAGCCCAGTACCCAACCGTTGAGTGTTTCGATTATGTCGATGCGGCGTTTAAAAAAGCTGGCAACGAAAATATTGCGGCAAGAGGCCCTCTACTGAGTGCGTAGATGCACTCGATTTAATTTTTTTTTAAATTTTTTGATTTGTAACGTGGAGCAACATGAAAATTTCAAAACTTGATGTCCATATTGTCGCGGTTCCGCCGCCCCACATAGGTGGCATGTACTGGATCTTTGTTTCTCTTAAAACGGATTGTGGCCTTGAAGGCGTTGGTGAAGTTTATTCGGCCTCATTTCACCCTTCGGTTATGCAAAAAGCGATTATGGATGTTTTTAACCGCTACTTAAAAGGCCATGACCCACACCATGTGGAGCGATTTTTTAGAGAATGTTATTCCAGTGGCTTTACTCAGCGCACCGACCTTTCAATGATGGGCGTGTGCTCCGGACTGGAGATGGCGTGCTGGGATATTATTGGTAAAGCAGCCAACAAACCGGTTTATGAGCTGATTGGCGGAAAGGTTAATGCTAAATTACGCTCTTACACTTATCTTTATCCTGTTAATAGTCAGGGCGAGTATGATTATGTCAGTATTGATGCGGCTGTTGAATCTGCCTTAATGAATAAAGAAAAAGGGTTTAGTGCTATTAAATTTGATCCTGCATACGACTACAACATATACCCAGGACATCAATTATCGTTGTCTAGATTGGCGCATTGCGAGAACTATTGTGCGAGCATACGAGAGGCTGTGGGTAACGACTGTGATTTGTTAATTGGTACCCACGGGCAAATGACACCCGCTTCAGCGATTCGCTTAGCTAAAAGGCTTGAACAATTTGACCCTTTGTGGTTTGAGGAGCCTGTACCGCCAGGCCAAGCTGAGGCGATGGCGCAAGTTGCTCAAAAAACCAGCATACCCATTGCAACAGGCGAGCGTTTAAGTACAAAATACGAATTTTTTGATGTTCTTAAGCACAAAGCCGCAGCAATCATTCAAATGAATTTGGGTCGAGTGGGTGGCATTATGGAGGCCAAGAAAATTGCCGCTATTGCAGAGGTTCATTATGCCCAAATCGCCCCTCATCTATATAACGGCCCAATAGGTGCAGCGGCTAGCATTCAGTTGGCCTGTGCAACGCCCAACTTTTTAATACAAGAAAGTATTGGTACTTGGGATGGTTTTCACGCCCAAATTTTACAAGAACCTATTCAGTGGGTTGAGGGCTACATCATTCCTTCAAATAAACCCGGTCTGGGTATTTCTTTGGACATGGACGTGGTTAAGTTTCATTCGCCTTATAGTGGTAATAAGTTGCATTTGTCAATGGACCCTAAGCCTTACAATCTACAATAGTAACCGCTGCGTTTAATAAATGTTTAATCAAAATACCTTTGACTTTATTATTGTTGGTGCCGGTTCAGCCGGCTGTATATTGGCCAACCGACTCAGCGAATGCTCAAAATTTAGCGTCTTATTATTAGAAGATGGCGGCAGTAACAAAAGCCCGTGGATTAAGATGCCCGCCGGTTTTGCAAAAACATATTACAGCACCAAACACAACTATTGTTATTACACCGAGCCTCAGACTCAAATGCTTAATAGAAAGATATATGCACCAAGGGGCAGGGGTCTTGGTGGTTCAGGCGCTATCAATGCCATGGTTTATGTCAGAGGTCACCGGGATGATTTTGATGATTGGCAAAGAGCCGGCGCAACGGGTTGGGGCTTTGATGATGTTCTGCCTTACTTCAAGAAAATAGAATCTCACCCACTTGGTGATAATTTCTACCATTCGACCGAGGGCAATATTGGCATAACCCATATGCAAAAAGAGGCGCATTCAACGTGTGGAAACTTTATTTCAGCCTGCGTTGAAAACGGCATGCAAATTAATGAAGATTTTAACGGCGAGGACATTTGTGGCACTGGGGTATATGAGGCAAATATAAGTCATGGGCAACGTGCATCGAGCGCCAGCACTTATTTAAAAAAAGCAAAAAATAGAAAAAATTTGTCGATTAAAACTCACACAAGGGTTAAGCAAATTTTGTTTGAAAACAACCAAGTCATAGGGGTTGTTGCTATGAGGAAAGGCCGACAAGTTAGCTATAACGCTAATAAGGAAGTGATCCTTGCGGCAGGCGCTATTGACTCTCCAAAACTGTTGCAATTGTCCGGTGTTGGCGAGGAGTCTGAGCTCAACAAACTAGGCATCAACGTGGTTAACAATCTACCTGCTGTGGGAAAAAATCTACAAGATCATGTGTGCGGTGGTTTTATATTTGAAACAAAAGTTAAAACAATCAATGATGATTTGATGGGTTTTTATAATAAAGCAAAATTGGGCGCGAAGTATCTATTCAGCCGTCGTGGCCCTCTTTCAATCAGCATGAATCAAGCGGGTGGATTTGTCAGTACAAACCCTCAGGCAGCTAAGCCTAATATTCAGCTTTACTTTAACCCACTGTCATATAAAAGTTATTCAGATTCAGGCAATATTGTTAAACCGTTACCGCATTCCGGTGTTATGTTGTCGTACAGTCCTTGTAGGCCCAAAAGTAGGGGTAGTGTTACATTGTCCAATGCGAATCATCTTAGCGATGCACGCATTCAGCCAAACTATCTCTCAGATGATGAAGATGTTGTTGATATTATTGAAGGGGCTAAATTTGTTGCCAAATTGTCACAATCGGGCGCCTTTGCCAGTATTTTGAATGATCGTATTGATAATAATTTGAGCAGTAAAACCGATGGCGATTTTCTTCAACACTTTAAAGAGTTTGGAAGCTCCATTTACCATTTTTGCGGGAGTTGCTGTATGGGTACTAATGACCAAACCAGTGTCGTCGATGCAACCCTTAAAGTTCATGGTTTAAGGGGTTTAAGGGTTGTTGATGCCTCTATTTTTCCTAACATTGTCTCGGGCAATATTAATGCAGCGACAATGATGGTTGCAGAAAAAGGCGCGATGCATATTATCCAAGATTACAACAAAAATACTTAACCAATGGACTTTTTTCACCTTTGTCGGTTGACTCTCTAAACTTAGATCATCGAGTTGTGCTTGCCGCAATGACACGCATCCGCGCTGATGAGAATACTTTGGCGCCAACGGGACTAACAGCGCAATACTATAGTCAAAGGGCGGGCTCTGGCAGATTGTCAGATTATGCCAATAATTTGAGCGAATTACCAGCGCCACAGAATGCTAAATATAGAGAAATCTACAAGGGTATGATGATAGGTGCCGGAGGCTTTAGCCCGAATAGTGCAAAAGAGGCAATTTACAATCAATAAATCGTGAGAATAAGTACTCAGTAAAGGCACTAGATATGATTCATTCAAATCAGTTTACAACCCAACTAAACCTGTGCAAATTACCCCAATCGGAAAGATACAGTTTGCCGTTTGACTGCTATTGGGATGCATCTATTTTTGCTCAAGAGCGAAAGAGTATTTTTGCCAACCAATGGATCGGTCTGGGTCGGGCAGATCGGCTGAAAATGCCTGGAGAGTATGAAGCGTTTGAGTTTTGTGGACAAGCTCTATTGCTCGTTCGTGACCAGCACAATGTTTTGCGTCTATACGCAAATACCTGTCGACATAGGGGTTCAAAATTACTAAAGGCGTCTGGCCAGTGTCAGGCAATCAGCTGCCCTTTTCATGGTTGGACATACGCACTTGATGGTGGCCTTATTGGCAGGCCTAATGCACAAATTGATAAATTCGATCCAGCAAATTTTTCCTTGATTGAGTACAACCTTGAGCAAGCAGATGGCTTTTTGTTCGCTTTTTTAGGCAGTGACGAACCTCCCAAACTGGAAACACAACTTGCTGGCTTCGCAAAGCTACACCAACCTTGGTCTTTGGGTGACTTAGTGACAACACGACGTCAAGTGTTTGAGGTAGGTTGTAACTGGAAAGCCTTTTTGGATGTGTTTAACGAGTACTACCACTTAAACAATGTTCATCCTACTAGTATCGGTAATATTTATCTTAAGCCAGAAGTGCAGGATAAAACCCTTGGTGAGTATGCCAGTCAGTTTGGCCGCACCTCGGGCACGGGTGCGTTGCTGGAGAGTCAGCAACAAAACGCTTTGCCAGAAATGGGTAATCTAGGCGAGCCATGGCGTCTGGGCACACGCTACACTTGGATTTTCCCAAACATGACTTTTGCAGCGGGACAAGAAGCAATTTGGGTTTACGAAGTCAACCCAATCAACCCGAATAGCTGTGAAGTAAGACAAAGTATTTGTTTTCCACAAGGCACCACCGAACTCATTGACTTTGAAGAAAAAGCGCAAGCCTATTATCAGCGACTTGATGCAGCAATGGATGAAGACATTGTTGCACTGGAGAATCAACAAAAAGGCTTACAAAACGCACCTTCACTGCAAGGTCGATTCTCTACATTAATGGAGGCAAATGTCGCCTCGTTTGCCAACTGGTATGCTGTTAAGCTAAACGATGTGTAAGACAACCCGTACTTTGT
>JBBWVS010000143.1:0-2408 GCA_050256335.1 Gammaproteobacteria bacterium
ATCGCTGGCAAAGGGCAAATGCGCCCCTATCTTTTATATCTTAGGCGCAAACACAATCTAACTGAAGAGCTAACCATCCGTGGCTGGGTATCGAACGCCGAAAGAGAAACATTTGTGGACAGCATCGATCTGTATATTCTGCCTTCGCGTATTGAAACCTTTGGCCTTGTTGTTATTGAGGCAATGGCAAGGATGAAGCGCGTTATCGCCACAAAATGTGGCGGCCCAAATAAAATCATCCATCATGGAGTGGATGGCTTTTTAGTAGAAAAACAAGATCCGCAAGCAATGGCCGAGCAAATAAAACAACTGATCGACAGCCCCGATTTGAGCCGCTCAGTCCCCGAAAAAGCACTGGAAACAGTTAACGCCAATTACACTAAGGAAGCTATCACTAAAGAATTTGAAAAAATTCTCAAGTAGAATTATGCAATAATTCCTTAACAACACATTAAGGATTGAATGGAGCAGTAGTTAATAATGAAAATTACATATTTTATAGACCAATATTGACTTATCCTTGTTAAAATCCAACTTTCTAAGCACCAAATAGCCCATGATTAACACTTTACACTTTTCATCAAAATCTGACTTAAGTCTTCTTGATCGAATCAAAAAAGAGTCGCAACAAATTGGCTATTTCAATCTCCCCAATCAAGATACCAGCTACATTGACAACTACCTATCTCAATTAGACGAACTGCAAGGCCTAGACTCAATTACCGATGTAGTAGTAGTGGGTATTGGCGGCTCTAGTTTGGGTGCAAAGGCCATTTATCATTTTTTAAAGCCACTGAACAACCTCTCACGACAATTGCACTTTATGGACAGCACGGATCCTGTAGCTATTCACAACGCTTGTCTTAATCTTAATTTAGAGTCGTGCCATTTTTTGATTATTTCTAAATCGGGTACAACCATTGAAACAATTGCTATTTACAAATACTTAATAGAGGCTCTAAAAAATCACTCAAACAATCAACACCCCTTCACTTTTATCACCGATCAAGGCTCAAAGCTTGAAGCGCATGCGAAAACGAAGAGCGCTCTTGTTGTCAACATTCAAGACAACGTTGGCGGTCGTTTCTCGGCATTAAGCACGGCAGGCTTAATACCACTCGCACTCGCAGGAATTAACATCAAACTCCTACTAAGTGGTGCTGAAAAAGTCCAAAAAAGTTTCTTTGAAGCAGGCTACATGCAAGAGACGCTACTCAAAAAAGCGCAATTCTATGCAGAAAATTCACTGACTTACGGCATCAACTCTATCTTCAGTTATAGTGAATCACTCAAGTACTTTAACCATTGGTATGTACAGCTGTGGGGGGAGAGCTTAGGGAAAAAGCAGAAAAACTCCAGTTTTAATGTTGGCCTAACGCCAATTGGGCTTATCGGACCTAAAGATCAGCACTCATTTTTACAACTACTCACGGAAGGAAAAAGAGACAAAACAGTGACTTTTATCAAGTTGGAGTCATTTGATAACCTGCTTAAAATTCCTGAAGACACCTTAGAGGGCTTGGAAGCTTTAGATATTATTAATGGCACACATTTCTCCTCGCTTATTAATATGCAAGCAGATTCGATTATTGAATCAATTCAAGACTCTCAAAACATCCCGCTTGATGAAATCACCCTGAAGAAGCAAGACGCATTCAGCATCGGACAATTAATTTATTACTATCAGTTACTAACTTCAATGGTCGGCGACCTACTCAACATCAACACCTACAACCAGCCGGGTGTTGAAGCCGGTAAAAACATACTTATTAACAAACTCAAATCAATAAAATGATAAAAAAATGTCTATTCCCAGCCGCAGGCTACGGCACGCGTTTTTTGCCAGCCACCAAAGCAGTCCCCAAGGAAATGCTACCTATTTTGACCAAGCCCCTGTTGCAATACGGCGTTGAGGAAGCTCTGGCTGCCGGTATGAGTACAATGGCAATTGTAACAGGACGTGGCAAACGTTCAATTGAAGACCATTTTGATAACGCTTTCGAACTCGAATCTCAGCTCGCTGGCACCTCAAAAGAGCATTATTTAGAGGAGATTAAAACGGTCATTGAAAGCGCGACGTTTACCTATGTTCGTCAGAGACAGATGCTCGGCTTAGGGCATGCGATTCTTACGGGTGAACCCCTTATTGGCAATGAGCCTTTTGCCGTGATTTTGGCTGATGATTTGTGTACAAATGGCAATACTAGCGTACTGTCACAAATGACAAAGGTATTTAACAAGTACCAATGTTCGATCATTGCTATCGAAGAAATACCAATGGATCAAACTAACAAGTATGGCGTTATTGCTGGCAACTTAGTCGATGAAACGGATGACACTTATCGTGTAACCGATATGATTGAAAAACCCGAGCCAAAAGATGCGCCAACCAACATGGCAATTATTGG
>JBBWVS010000144.1:0-10971 GCA_050256335.1 Gammaproteobacteria bacterium
ACAACCACCTGATTTTGCGTCAAAACTTCCAGCATTACCGCCAGTTCGTTAGCTTGAAGCTCGTCACTTTTGACATCAAGAATAACCGGTAAATCTTGCAGATCACTCTTAAAGGGTTTGGATTCTAGTAGAGCCGAAAAAACTTCGCAATCACTCGAATCCACAATAATGTTCGCTATGGATTCTAAATTAGTGGAAAGCTTAAACGCCATAGAATGTGCCAAGCGCCATCAACTTGCTTATCGGAGATGACAATTGAGTCATGGCTGATTAGTTAACCCTAAAGATAATCAGGATTTCTTTATCAAAAACCTCTGAGTCAGGCGCTATCGGCAATGGTTCGGCCTTTCTAACCGCCCGCTCCACTGAATTTCTAAACGATTGCGCTTTCGAGCTATCATCTATTGTACAATCAAGAACTCTCACGAAATCAATATACCCATCTTCATCCTGCCCAATGTGCACTTCACAACTCCAATCATCTTCAGCACCTTGATAGCGCCAGAATTCTCTGACTCTCGCCGCAATACGGTTGATATAACTTGATTTAAGCTGGTTTATTTGATTTTCGATTTCAAATCTCCTGTCTAAATCCTCTTCATCCTGCAACTCTTTGATTAAATCACGACGTTTTTGCTCTTCTTCAAAAGCATCTTGCGCTGCTTTTCGCATTTGCACAAACTTCTCTGCACGCTGCTTCGCCTCTTCGGCCTTTGCCTCTTCCTTTAAACGATCCTCATTGGCGATTTTAGCCGCCTCTTCGGCCTCTCTTGCCTTTTCTTCAGCTAATGTTTTCTGTTCTTCTGCCGCACGAGCCTTCTCTTCTTCTAATACTCTCTTTTCGGCTGCTATTTCTGCTTCTTTTTCGGCTTCACGCGCCTTCTCTTCCTCTAAGACCGTTTGTTCAGCAGCCTCGGCCGCTTTAGCCTCAGCCAATACTTTCTTCTTAGACGCCTCCACCGACTTGGCTTCGGTTATCTTTCTTTCTTCATCAGCCAGTTGTTTTTGCTTTTCAGCATCTAGCGCCTCCGCTTCAGCAGTTTTTTGATGTATCTCAGCATGGTCTTGCGCCTTTATAGCGGCCGCAGTTTGCTCTTTTTCTCTCTTGGACTTATCTTGCCTTTCCTGTTCAATGTTAACCAATCTCTGTCTTTCGGCCTTAATCACCTCAACATCAATGGTAACCGCTTTGGTGGGTGCCGATTGCTGTGCGCCTGCTGTCTGATCTGGCATCTCCCAACGCTGAACATTGGTATAAAACAGGCCAACAACCAAGGCAATATGAATAATCATTGCAAAGAAAAAGGCGATAGGGTGTTTGCGTGCAATCCGAACAATCGGTTCGACACCTGCAACGATCAAGCCGGTGAATAAATTAACAATAAAATTTAAAAACTTTTTTAACTGTTCCATAAATATCGCTTAATTACTCGGGGGTTTCAGTCACAATGCCGACTTTATCAACACCGTTTTGTTGTAATAGCGCCATTAATTGAACAACACTACCATAAGCCACGTCTTTGTCGCCACGGACAAACACCTTCATGTCTGGATAGGTCCCGAGGCGCGCTATCACCTGCCCAACGGCAACGCTAATAGAGACTTTTTCGCCATCTTCTAAATCAGCAGAAGCAACATCGCGCAATGAGTTAATATAATAATTACCTTGCTTATCAATGGTAATCACAGTGGGTAGTTGTTCAGCGTAGTCCACCATGTTGGCATCAGCTTGGGGTAGATCCACCTCAACACCTTGCTCAATAATTGGGGTGGTCATCATAAAGATCACCAACAACACCAACATCACATCGATGTAAGGGACGATGTTTATTTCGGCGTTAACTTTAGGTCTGGCGCGACTCGGTAATGCAATCATTGTTATTGTTGTCTTTGGAAGCTAACAAATAATTCTTCGATGAAGGCTGTGTATTTATTGCCAATTTCCTGCACTTGAGTAACCAGTCGATTGTAAGCAATCGTTGCTGGAATCGCAGCAAATAGGCCAAAAGCTGTAGCAATTAACGCCTCTGCAATACCTGGCGCCACAACCGCAATCGTTGCTTGCTTGACTGATGCAAGGCCAATAAAGGAGTGCATGATCCCCCAAACGGTACCAAACAAGCCAATATAAGGACTGGATGATGCAATCATCGCCAGTACGGACAAACTGCTATCCAATCGATCAATTTCATTATTAGCGGTAGTATTCATTGAGCGATAAGCGCGCTCGGAGTTCATAATTAGCGCTTGATTTGATGTTGATTTTGAATGGTTAAACTCTTTATAACCTGAGCCAAAAATATCTTCCATTGCGGTTCTATCATCCACAATCGCAGGGAGTGCCTCGTATAGAACTGAGAGTTCAGCCTCGCCTTCAAAGCGATGGTGAAAAGTCTTAATATCCTTTTTTGAGTCAATTAACACTTTTTTCTTAGACATAATCACCGTCCAAGAATAGATTGACATTAACACCAATATGGCCATCACTACTTGCACCACAAAACCGGCGCTGAGTATTAAACTGATGATTGATAAACTATTTTCTTCCATTTAGTTTCTCCGAGATAACTTGTGGTATTCCACAAGGTTTGAAATTTTGCGTAAGAACAGAAACAACCTTAACTTCCGCATCAAATAATACCGTATTTTGCCTGATATTCACTATTTTCTGAGAAAAAATCAGGCTTGCCTTGCCAACCGATTTAATCTCTGTTTGAACCTCAATTAAGTCATCAAATTTAGCAGGCTTTAAATAGTTAGCCGTCACTTTTCTAACGACGAATAATACACCAAAGTCCTTATTAATTTGATCCTGCTCAAAACCCGCTTCGCGCAACATTTCACTACGACCACGCTCAATATATTTTAAATAATTGGCGTAATAGACAACACCGCCTGCGTCCGTATCCTCATAATATATACGGATACTTAATTTACTCATTTACCGTAAAGACCTTTTTGTTTTTCGTGGCGTGTTAATCCTAAATGGGTAAATGCCATATCGGTAGCAACACGCCCCCGTGGAGTTCTCATAATAAACCCCTGCTGCAAAAGATAAGGCTCAACCATATCCTCCAGCGTTACTCGCTCCTCACTGAGCGCAGTCGCCAATGTATCCAAACCCACAGGGCCTGCTGAAAATTTAGTGATAATAAGATCAAGGTAATCTCGATCGAGCTGCTCTAACCCAGCCTCATCCACTTTAAGCGTTAATAAGGCCTCTTGCGCAATGTCTTTATGGATAACGCCGTTTGTTTTAACATCGGCAAAATCCCTTACTCGCCGTAATAACCGATTGGCAATTCTGGGTGTACCCCTTGAACGCTTGGCAATCTCATGCGCGCCCTGCGTTTCAATCGTAATGCCCAATATAGAGGCTGAACGCTCAATAATCTCTTGCAAATCTTTTAACTCATAAAAAACCAAACGCTGAACAATACCAAATCGGTCTCTAAGAGGTGAGGTGAGCATACCGGCACGAGTCGTTGCACCAATCAAAGTAAATGGCGGTAAATCGAGTTGTACAGAGTGAGCAGCAACCCCTTCGCCCACCATAATGTCCAACTTAAAATCCTCCAATGCTGGATAAAGAATCTCCTCCACAACCGGATTCAATCGATGAATCTCGTCAATAAAGAGAATATCGTAAGGCTCAAGTTTGGTCAAAATAGCCGCCAAATCGCCAGAGCGCTCAAGCACTGGGCCAGCGGTTTGTTTTAAACCGGCACCCATCTGCCTCGCAATCACGTTAGCAAGAGTGGTTTTTCCCAGACCAGGCGGGCCGTAAATCAAACAATGATCCAGCGCATCTCCTCGTTTTTTAGCTGCCTCGATAAAAAGCGCCATCTGCGACTTAACATCGTCTTGACCAATATAATCATCGAAAGACGTAGGTCTAACCGAGTTGACTTTTATATCTTCGTTGTTTTGATTTTCACCGCCGACTAGGCGATCTTCTTCGATCATAAAGTGGTGAATATTTGCATGATTCGCCCTATTTTATCTTAATAGATTCAAGAGTTTTATGAAGATAGTGTGAAGCATCAGTGAATAACGCAGCTAAATGTGATCATTAGGCCAAAATAAGCATGACACTGTATAATTGCCATCTGACTTTAATAGCCGTTAATTGAATGCCGCATATTGCCGTACTGAGTGTTAATCATCAGCTCGCGCCCGTAGAAATACGAGAGAAAGTGGCGTTTGCGCAAAATGAATTAGCAAGCTCGGTTTCAAAGCTACTATCAATACCAGGCATTCTTTCTTGTGTTGTATTATCCACTTGCAATCGTTCAGAACTTTATGTGGCCTCAGAGTCAAGTCATATTGAAGAAATTCTGGGTCAATATTTGGCCAACACTCATGGCATCGACTATAAAAAACTGTCTCAATATTTAAGCTATTTTGAAAACGATGGCGCCATTAATCACATTTGTAATGTGGCTGCAGGCCTTGACTCCATGGTGTTGGGTGAACCGCAAATTTTTGGCCAACTAAAAGACGCTTATCAATTTTCAAAAGAACATAAAGCACTTGATAAAACACTCGAAAAATTATTTCAACACGCCTTTACAACGGCAAAAAAGGTTAGAACAGATACCAAGATAGGCGCCTCACCGGTCTCGGTTGCTTATTGTGCTGTCAAACTCAGTGAAAAGATTTTTACCAACTTGGCCGATCAAACAGTGCTTTTAATCGGTGCCGGTGAAATGATTGAGCTGAGCGCTAAACACCTCAAACAAAAAGGCGTGAGCAAGATGATTGTTGCCAATAGAACGATTGAAAATGCGCAAACCATTGCGCTAGCTTATGGGGCTGAAGCAATTAACCTTAAGCAACTATCTGAGCATCTTCACCGTGCCGATATCGTTATATCATCAACTGCTGCACCCGTGCCAATTTTAGGCAAGGGCTTGATAGAAACTGTGCTTGTGCAAAGAAAACATCAGCCAATGTTGCTACTGGATTTAGCCATCCCTAGAGATATTGAGCCAGAGGCAGGCAAGCTAGACGATGTATTTCTCTACACAGTAGATGACCTACAGCAGGTGGTAGAAAACAATCTTGAGGGTCGAAAGCAAGAAAAAATTGCCGCCCAAGAAATTATCAACAAACAAAATCTAGAATTCAAAGCTTGGCTCGATAATATCCCAAACGAAGAAATTATTAAGCAATATCGCCAACATGCGATGGATCTTAAAGACGATGCAGTAAAAGGCGCCATGAAAAAGTTATCTGCTGGCGTAGATGCAGATACAGTGATTCAAGAACTGGCGGACCAACTAACCAACAAACTCTTGCATGCACCATTTAAGAACATCAAGAAAACGCCAGGCATTAACTTGGAGCAATGCAAATCTTGCATCCCTAAACCAACAACAAAACCCATTAAAGTCAACAATTCATGAATCAATCAATCTTAAGTAAACTTGAGCAACTATCCATGCGCCTTGAAGAAATCAACGCCATGCTTTCAGAACAGGCAATTGCCTCAGATCCGAATAAATTCAGAGATTTGTCGATTGAGCATTCTCAGCTAAGTCCTGTCAACGATCAATATCAACAATATCTATCCACTCAGGAAGATATTGAGGCGGCCCAGGAAATGCTCGATGAAGATGATGCCGATCTTAGGGAGATGGCAGAGGAAGAAATTTCAGACGGTAAAGCTAAGCTAATTGAATTAGAACTCGCACTTAAAAAATCTCTACTGCCTAAAGATCCTAACGATTCTCGTAATATTATTATTGAAATTAGAGCTGGTACAGGTGGTGATGAAGCCAGTATCTTCTCAGGCGATCTTTACAGAATGTACACCCGCTACGTTGAGAAAAACAAATGGCAAATGGAGGTGATGAGCTCAAACCTTGGCGAGCACGGCGGCTTTAAAGAGGTCATTGCGCGCATCAGTGGCGTTAATGTTTACTCAAAACTTAAATTTGAATCGGGCGCCCACCGCGTACAACGCGTACCCGAAACCGAATCCCAAGGTCGCGTACATACATCGGCTTGCACCGTTGCTGTGATGCCAGAAGTGGCGACTATTGAAGAAGTAAACATCAACATGAGTGATGTTCGAGTGGACACCTTCAGAGCCTCTGGCGCGGGTGGCCAGCACGTCAACAAAACAGACTCAGCAGTGCGAGTTACCCACATCCCAACAGGCACCGTTGTTGAGTGTCAAGACGGAAGATCACAACACAAAAACAAAGCCCAAGCACTATCGGTATTGGCCTCACGAATTCTTGATGCGCAACAACAAGTACAGCATCAAGAGCAAGCCTCTCAACGTAAGGAGTTGGTCGGCAGTGGCGACCGTTCACAGCGAATACGTACCTACAATTATCCACAAGGCAGAATTACCGATCACCGTATTAACTTAACGCTTTATAAACTAAGCGAAGTGATGGAGGGTGAGTTGGAATCAGTGATTGAGCCGCTTATTGTTGAGCAACAAACCAACCAGTTAACGGCACTTAACGACAGCCTGTGACTAGTTTTTTGTTGGTATTAACTGTGACAACACAAAAATAATACCGAGCGTAATGACAATAGCCGGCCCTGTTGCAATGTCATATTGAATAGAGCTGTATAGCCCTAACAATACAGCTATAACCGAGACAACAATAGAGCCAAAAATCATTGACGGCGGCGACTTGGAAAAGACGCGCGCAATGGCCGGCGGAATAATCAATAAAGAGGTAATTAACAACACCCCTACTATTCGCACAGAGACAGATACCGCCATTGCAATCAAGAACATAAAGAGAAGTTCATAGGCGATTTTACTGACGCCTTCTGCTCGTGCCAACTCTTCATTAAGAGTCAACAACAGCAGCTTCTTCCAATTCATAATCAGTATCCCAACAACAGCAACCATTACCGAGTAAACCCAGAATAAATCTTGCATAGTGATTGAGAGAATATCGCCAAATAGATAGGCAAAGTAATCAGTATTCCTATCACCAACAAAACCTAGTACGACAATACCGGCTGAAAGCGCGATATGAGAAAAGATGCCCAGAATGGCGTCATTTGATAGAAACTGTTTTTGTTGTAAGGCCACAATCAAAGAGGCAAAAAGTGCGCCGACAATCAGCAAACCAAAATTCACCCCAAGACCACTAACAAGACCAAGTGCAACGCCAAGCAAAGCACTGTGCGAGATTGAATCTGAAAAGTAAGAAAGGCGCTTCCAAATAACAAAACAACCCAGCGAGCCGGCAATCACCGACACACCAAGTGAGGCTGCGAGTGCGCGAAAAATAAAGTCTTCCATACCTAGAGCAAGTGAATTTTAGTTACTGGCAACGACGACAAAGGCCGTAGAGGTACAAAGAGTGATCTGTTAACTGAAAGCCATGTTGTTTAGCAATCTGTAATTGATGAGACTCAATCACATCGTCTTGAAATTCGACAATTTCGTTACACTTCACACAAACTAAATGATCGTGATGCTCAACATTAGAAAGCTCATAAACACTTAAATTATTTTCAAAATTGAGCTTATTAACTATACCCGACTCTTCAAATTGAGTCAGAACTCGATAAATGGTGGCAACGCCCACTTCTTCGTTTTGCTCAATCAAAGCGCGGTAAATATCTTCCGCACTCAAATGGTGGTTCGGACTCTTTTCCAGCACTTCTAAAATTTTCAATCTAGGCAAAGTAACCTTAAGACCAGCGCTTTTTAAATCTTGTGCGTCCATTCAAAATCCTTGGGTAAAATCTATTCAATATTTTAATCGTTAAACGAATCATGAAAAGACTAACTTTGCTTGTGCTTATTTTGCCTCTACTAGCGGGCTGTGGCGTGTCCATGCCGAAAATGCCTTCAATTTCAATGCCTGACTTTTCTAAGGTCTCGATGCCAAGTTGGCCGAGTTTCTTAACGCCTTCGTGGCCCAGTATTGATGTTCATAAACCAACTATTATTCAAGGCTCTGTACTTGAGATCGAAGCGGTCGAACAACTGCAATTAGGCATGAGTAAAAATGCAGTGATGGAACTTATCGGCTCACCGAGCATTAACGATCCCTTCCACGAAGACCAGTGGGACTATATTCATCACTCAACAATCGATGGCGAAGAGGTAATTCATTACCGTTTAACGTTGATTTTTACGGGTAACTTATTGTCAGTGATCGACGACAGTGGCCTTGGTGGTTTACTCAACAGTGCAGAAGAATAGGTGTAAAGCTAAACAGCGCACTCGACCGCTCAAGATCAATCCAGTAAAATACCCTTATGTCTGAATTAATCGTTAATGAACTAAGTTGTCAAAGGGGTTACAACAACCTTTTTAGCGAACTCTCATTCTCGCTAACGTCGGGTGAAATTCTAAGAATTTCTGGTGCCAATGGCAGCGGTAAGACCTCATTGCTAAAAATTCTCGCCGGCTTAAGTGGCGCTGAATGCGGCAGCGTCAGTTACAATCAAAACCAAGCAGGGTCAAGCGAATACCAAGAAACTATTTTCTATTTAGGTCACCTTCCAGCCCTCAGTCCAGAGCTCTGTTGTCGAGAAAACTTGAACTATCTGTCACACCTTCAGGGTGACAATACCAGTGATCAAATAACAGCTGCTTTGATCGCTATTGGCCTAAAAGGCTACGAATATGAATACGCCGCCAATTTATCAGCCGGACAAAAAAGGCGTGTTGTATTAGCTTCGCTTTTCATTAATACAGCCCCTATTTGGCTTCTGGACGAGCCATTCACAGCACTCGATAGTGACGGCATTGCTATCCTCGAAAAGCAAATCAACAAACACTCAGAGAATGGTGGTATTTGCATTTTAACCACCCATCAAGATTGCAATTTAGCCAATATGAGGACGCTTTCTCTGTGAATATTTTCATGCAAACACTCACTCGCGATTTGAAGATGGCACTGAGAAATCCGTCCAGTTTTCTCAACCCTTTATTGTTTTTTGTCATTGCCATTTCTCTTTTCCCTTTAGCCATCGGCCCCGAAGCGCACACCTTATCAAACATTGCTCCGGGCATTATTTGGGTCACCTGCATGTTGGCTGTATTGCTTTCTCTAAACGCTCTATTTCATACCGATTACGACAACGGTGTTCTTGAGCAAATGGTAATTTCACATCACCCCCTACCCTTACTACTGCTCGCCAAAACAACTGCACATTGGTTATTGACTGGCCTACCTATTGTGTTGTTGTCACCACTATTAGGAGCTGCACTTTTTCTAGACAGTGAAAGTATTGGCGTATTAATGCTCACCTTATTGCTCGCCACACCAAGCTTGAGCCTTATTGGGGCGATTGGCGCCTCTCTAATCGTCGGTATTAAAAACTCTGGTATGCTGTTGTCATTGTTGATTCTACCACTCTACACCCCCATTCTGATTTTCGCTTCAAGTGCTGTATCACAAGCGCAATTTGATCTTTCAATTAGCGCCCAACTGTACTTCCTCGCAAGCATCTTAATACTGAGTTTGATGGGCTCACCCTTTGTAAGTGCCCTTGCTTTAAAAACCAGCTTAGAATGACCTTTATTTTCCAATTAAAATACGTTATAATCTACTCACACGCTGATTTGTCCCGATTGCTAGCGTTGTCACTTAAAGTGACTAAAACAAGCTAAAGTACGCGTTTTCCTTAACAGAAACCCTACTTTAAGGGTTTTATGTACTACACAGGAAAACACTCATGATATTTACTTCCGAATCCGTTTCAGCAGGCCACCCAGATAAGGTTTGCGACCAAATCTCAGATGCCATTCTCGATGCGGCACTTGCGCAAGATGTTAACTCTCGCGTTGCCGTTGAAACCTTAGTTAAAGACAACCAAGTTGTGCTTGCTGGTGAAATCACCACCGGTGCCGACCTTGATTACGAGGCCATCGTTCGCAAAACCATTGTTGATATTGGTTACGACAAGGACGAGTATGGTTTTAACGGCCACAACTGCTCTATCACCAATTTTCTCGGTGAACAATCGCAAGATATCGCCATGGGCGTTGACGAATCAACAGACCGCGAACAAGGCGCAGGCGATCAAGGCCTTATGTTTGGTTATGCAGATAACGCCACCGACGTACTCATGCCAGCACCTATTGTCTATGCGCATCGCCTAGTCGCGCGCCAAGCAGAATTAATGAAATCTGGTGCACTATCTTGGTTGCGTCCCGATGCCAAATCACAAGTTTCTTGTATTTATGAGGACAACCATGTAGTCGGTATTGATGCGGTCGTTTTATCCACCCAACACGATGAAGATATTTCGTTAGATGATTTGCGCGAAGCAATCTTTGAAGAAGTTATTAAGCCCATTTTGCCAAGCGAATGGCTCAGTAAACATACCAAGTATCACATCAACCCAACGGGTAATTTTGTTATTGGTGGCCCTGTGGGTGATGCAGGCTTAACAGGTCGAAAAATCATTGTTGATACTTACGGTGGTATGGCTCGTCATGGTGGTGGCGCCTTTTCTGGTAAAGACCCTTCTAAGGTTGACCGCAGTGCAGCTTATGCAACTCGCTACGTAGCAAAAAATATTGTCGCTGCTGGCTTGGCTGAAGTTTGTGAAATTCAGGTGTCTTACGCCATTGGCGTGGCAGAGCCGACCAGTATTAATGTCAATACTTTTGGCACAGGCAAAGTAAGTAATGAAGAAATTGTTCAACTAATTTCACAACATTTTGACCTAAGGCCCAAAGGTTTGATTGCAATGCTAGACTTAAAGCGACCTATTTACCAACAAACAGCAAGTTACGGTCACTTTGGTCGCACTGAAGATTCCTTTAGTTGGGAAAAAACAGATCGTGCACATCTGCTTAATTAGCATAAATAAGATATAATTCACCACCTGCCAAGGAGCGTTGCATTGAGATTTATCTCATCAGGCTTGGCACAAATAAAGTTCGCTTTATTTTATCAACGACGCTCATTTATTTTTCAATATAGATATAGGAAAAACAAATGAGCAACACCACTCTAGACAATAACG
>JBBWVS010000145.1:0-27144 GCA_050256335.1 Gammaproteobacteria bacterium
AATCTTTCCTTAGCTGTTAATGGTACGAATGTAACCGCAGTTGCATCGCCAAGTACAGCAGCAGCTACGGCGCGACATACGTCAACGTCAATACCTGTCCAAGTACCTGATGAATCAGCCGCAGAAAAACCCGCAAGACCTTTTGATACACCACATTTAACGCTGCCATTGGCTTGAACGTCCTGTAGGGTTCCTGCTTGCACAGCAAAGACACCAAGTGCCAATACTGAAGCAACAGAGAATTTTACTAATTGTTTCATTTATTTCTCCTTTTATATTATGAAAACTTACTAATCCTAAGGGTTCCCCCTAGGAATAACGAAGTTTATCTTAAGTATAGTTCACTGGTGGGCTTTTGCAGTACAAAAGAATAAAATTGATAAATAGAAGATGTATTCTAGTAAAAACACTCTGTTTTCTCTGCAATTCAGAGAAGAATAGGGTAGTAACTTTAAGTAATTACCACTTTATAAACCCACATCATCTCTCAACAAGTCATTCATTCGATAAGGATTTTACCGCTTAAAGTAATCTCATATTGTATATGACAATAATATATAAACACATTAAAAATCAAATAGTTATCCTATTATTAGTTATTTATTACAACCAGATGTTTGAAGTTAGTGTGTCAAATACAGTTATTTATTACAACTACTGGTATAAAATAACTAAATATTACCAGAATAATGATGGAAAAATGAACAGTAAAACCTCTGAATACCTTGATATGGTACGTCTTAAGACGGGATTGTCAGATTATAAAATTGCCAAGAAATATGACATTAATCAGTCCAACCTCAGTAAATACAGTTCCGGCAAGGCGGCCCTCAGTGAAACTCACGCTTGGTTGTTTGCAAATATCCTTGATTTGGATCCGGCAAGAATTGTTGCAAATACCAAACTTGAACATGCAATAAATACTAACAATAAATCTAAAGCCAAATTTTGGCAGGAGCAGCTTAATAAAATATTAGCCGACACTCAGCCTATTAAAATTCAAATCGCCCAATTTCACCCTGTTGTTGGTGATATTTCTAATAATGCCAAGCAAATTCTTGATTTGAGTATTGAGGCGCACGACCTTGGCGCACACATGGTTGTTTTTCCAGAATTGGCGTTAACAGGTTATCCGCCAGAAGATCTTTTATTACGCTCTGGGCTTATCAATCAGGTTGAGTTTCATATTAATGAATTGTGCAAGCAACTACCCTCTTCAATTGCTGTTTTGTTTGGTGCTCCATGCGCTACCGATAAAACCCTTCATAACAGCGCTTACTGTATTCATAAAAATAAAGTGATGCATGTTTATCACAAGCAGTCTTTACCCAATTATGGTGTATTTGATGAAAAACGCTATTTTAGCCCTGGTGACAGAACACTTGTCTTTGAACACCAAGGCAGCAAGATTGGCGTGTTGATTTGTGAAGATGCCTGGGTCGGAGACCCCCTGGAAAAAGCCTGTCTGGCCAATGCTGATTTGATTATTAGTTTAAACGCCTCCCCTTTTCAATCGGGAAAGTCTCAACAACGTCTGGATCTATACCGCCAGCACGCCCTTAAATGGGGTGTTGATTTGCTTTATGTAAATTCCGTAGGTGGGCAAGATGAGCTGGTATTTGATGGCGGCTCTTTCATGATGAACGCCAAAGGCAAAGTTGTTCAGCAATTGCCATTTTTTGAAAGTTGCCAAGCTTTACATACTCAGCCTTGTGATTACAATGAACTTTCTGAAACCGCCTTAATCTACAATGCACTTGTACTCGCTACAAAAGATTACGTCACCGGCAATGGCTTTGTTGGCTCGTTAATTGGACTTTCTGGCGGTATTGACTCTGCACTCACTCTTGCAGTCGCTGTAGACGCCCTTGGTGCTGAGAATGTCAGTGCGGTAATGATGCCTTATCAGTTTACCTCTGGCATGAGTCTTGAAGATGCTGAAGAACAGGCAAGAACCCAAGGCGTTCATTATTTGAGTATCGATATCCATCAAATGGTAGCAGCTTTTAATTTATCTTTGTTTGATTTGTTCGATGGTGCCGACAAAGACACTACTGAAGAAAATATTCAAGCCAGAGTTCGGGGCGTTTTGCTAATGGCTTTGTCTAACAAGTGGCATAAGATGGTGTTGGCTACTGGCAATAAATCAGAAATGTCTGTTGGTTACGCCACTCTTTATGGCGATATGTGTGGGGGCTTTGCGCCACTTAAAGACATCTCTAAAACCCTTGTTTATCAACTGGCCAATTATCGTAATTCGCTCTCGAAAGTAATTCCTGAACGCGTGATTACCAGACCCCCTTCTGCCGAGTTGGCGCCAGATCAAGTAGATCAAGACTCCTTGCCGCCTTACGATGCACTTGATGATATTCTGATGAAATTTGTCGAACAGAAACTCTCTGTTAAAGAAATTTCTCAACATGGGCATGATGCAGGGCTTGTTAGAAAAGTCACTTCGATGGTCCTTAATAATGAGTACAAACGTCGCCAGTCAGCGCCAGGGCCAAAGGTAAGTCCTAATGCTTTTGGTAAGGAAAGACGCTATCCGATGACCTCAAAATTTCGCCCCTAGACGTTGCAAATATTATTTAGGGTGTTGCAAGTACGGGGTGAACTTGTGTTCTGCTTTTTTGACGATAAGAGTTACTAAATAGTTAATCGCTAGGTAAATAACACCCGCGATAAGGAATATTTCAACCGGTGTCCAGTACTTAGCAATAATATAGCGCGCAATACCAGTGATCTCCATCAGTGTTACTGTACTCACCAGTGAAGTGCCTTTGACCATAAGAATCATCTCATTGCCATAGGCTGGCAGCGCCTGTCTAAAAGCAATTGGGAAAATGATTCTTCGATACAGTAATAAGCCGCTCATTCCCATAGCGCGTGCCGATTCGATTTGCCCAAAAGGAACCGATTGCAAACCACCACGAATAATTTCAGCTGTGTAGGCAGCTGTGTTCAGCATTAATGCCAGGATACCACACCAGTAGGCCTCTTTAAGAAATGGCCAAAAAAAACTTTCTCTAACAAAATCAAATTGGGCCAGGCCATAATAAATAAGGAATAATTGCACCAGTAATGGTGTTCCTCGAAAATAAAAAACGTAAGAGCGAGCAATTATATTAAGAGCGCGATTTTTTGATATTCTCATCAGCGCTACACAAAGAGCCAAACAAAAACCCAGTGACAATGATACAAATACCAATTCAAGCGTTAATGGCACGCCCCGCAATAAAACAGGCAGGTTGTCACACATCAAATTGAAGTTTAGGACACCTTCTCTACCCGGCAAAGCATCGCATATTTGGAAGTAGTAATCAGAAATAGCCATAACTACGCCCTCCTTACGCCTTTATTGGCCCAATTTTCTGCACCATTGAGCGCTTGAGATGAGACAGTAGTTAGCGCTAAATACAGTAAAGCGGCGGTAATGTAGAAAACAAATGGCTCGTGAGTCGAGCCTGCACCGATATGCGCCTGTCTCATAATCTCAACCAAGCCTGTAACCATAATCAGTGCTGTGTCTTTTAAGGTGAGTTGCCATACATTACCCAAACCTGGCAAGGCATAACGCAGAACTTGCGGCACAAGCACTCGATGAAAAATAAGAAATCTACTCATGCCAACCGATTTAGCCGCCTCAACTTGGCCCTTTGGCACTGCTAAAAAAGCACCTCTGATAACTTCTGTGGAGTAGGCGCCTGAAATCAAACCGACCGCGAGAGCGGCCACAAGAAAAACGGGGAGTTCAATGTATTGATTGTAACCAAACACGCCTTTAGCGACACCCATTACAGCATTATTCAAACCAAAGTAGAGTAAGTAGATGACCAGTAATTCTGGAATTCCTCTAACAATTGTTGTATAGGTGTTACCAATACCCCTGATAAAGCCATTACTGGATAATTTTGACATGGTGCCAAATACAGAAACAAACAAACCAATAGCCATGGCCGAAACACTTACCAGCACGGTCATTAGCGCACCTTTTAACATTTCGTCACCCCAGCCAGTATCGCCAAATGCCAATAAACCAATAAAATCCATCGCTAATTATCCTTCAAGATTTGAGGCCAAAAATTGCCTTAGGCGCTCAGATTTGGGCGAGTTGAATATTTCGTCTGGCGTCCCCTGCTCCTCAATACACCCCTGGTGAAGGAAAACCACTTTGGATGCAACTTCTCGCGCGAAGCCCATTTCGTGAGTGACCACAATCATTGTTCGCCCTTCTTTTGCAAGTGATTTCATCACTTTTAATACTTCGCCAACCAATTCTGGGTCAAGCGATGACGTCGGCTCATCAAACAGTAAAATATCGGGATTGACAGCTAAAGCTCTGGCAATTGCAACTCTTTGCTGTTGGCCGCCCGAGAGACTTGATGGATAGTCGTTGGCCTTTTCAGTTATACCAACTTTTGTTAATAATTCTAAGCCACGTTTGGTGGCTTCAGTTTTGTTAATTTTTTGCACATGGACTGGCGCTTCAATGACATTTTGTAATACCGTCATGTGCGACCAAAGATTAAAGCTTTGAAAAACCATTGCTAACTTTGTTCTAATGCGATCAACCTGTAAATGGTCGCTTGGTTGTGGTTGGCCTTTTTTGTCTAGACTCATTTTGATCAACTCGCCGTTGACCCAAACCTCGCCTGAATTTGGTGTTTCGAGTAAATTAATGCAACGCAGTAATGTGCTTTTTCCTGAACCACTGGAGCCTATGATACAAATAACATCACCTTGATCTGCGGTTAGAGAGACGTCCTTGATAACCTCAAGATCGCCAAAAGATTTTACTAGATGTTTAATTTCTAAAGCGTTCGCCATATTTTTCTCGCGTTAATTTATCTCTATTGTAACAAACAGAGTTCGCTCAATTTCTGTTGCAAAAGTTTATTACTATTTATATATAAAAAAAGCGGTCACTTGAGATGACCGCTTTCCTATAAAGATTTTCTTAATAATTACATTGAGATATCTTTACCAAACCACTTAATAAAGTGAGCCGCTAATGTACCATCAGCTCTTGCTTCGTTAATTGCTTTGTTAAACATAGCCTTAAGGTCGCTATCAGCTTTACGTAAGCCAACACCAACACCAGGGCCAAATGCTCCGCCACCTAACTTAGGACCAAAGAACACTACTCTAGAGCCGCTAGTGCTTCCCATGAATAATTCCATTGAACCACGATCAGAAAGAGCCGCATCAATTCTGCCTGCAGCTAAATCCAGCTCAAGGTTTTGTTGCGTGTCGTAGGTTTTAATAGTTACCATGCCGCCAAACGTTTGTCTGACAAAGTTCTCGTGTGTTGTAGAACCTTGAACGCCAATAACAGCGCCGTTAAGTGCTGCTCTCAGAGCATCAATCAAATCAGAGTGGCCTAGGTCTAGGTTAACACTGCCCGTCTCGCCCATCTGCGAAAGGATAGAAGAGTCCAGTGTTGCGAATGAAGCTGGCTCAGTTGCATAACCTTGTGAGAAGTCAATAACTTGCATTCTCTCAGAAGTAATTGACATGCCCGCTATGATTACATCGTATTTTCCGTTTTGAAGCGCCGGAATAATACCATCCCAATCTTGAGCAACAAACACACACGTTACGCCCATTCTTTCACACAAATCGTTTGCTAAATCAATCTCAGCACCTTCAAGCTCGCCAGCAGAGTTTGTGCCGTTCCACGGGGGATATGCACCTTCAGTACCGATTTTAACTGTTGACCAAGCACCACCAAAGGCACTGGTTGCCATTGAGACGCCAAGTAGCGTCATCATGAGTTTTTTGTTCATTTTTTTCTCCTTATTATGAATAAAATATATTCTGTAAGAGCAATATAAAATCGCATTTTCTTCTGCGATTAAGAGACTATAACATAAAAATTATCATAAATAAAGGATTAACTCCTATAAAATCTGGAATGTTATATTTACACCTTACCTTACCTATTTACACCTTACCTTACCTTGAACAGCCCACACAATCCCTCTGTAATGCAATTATTGACGACCCCCCGACTAATATGAATAATTTTGATTCTATTGTGGTTGGTGGCGGCCTGATTGGTACTGCAATTGGTTATGGCTTGGCGCAACAGGGCCAAAAAGTAGCAATGTTTGATGAAGGTGATAACGCTATTCGAGCTGCAAGAGGAAACTTTGGCTTAATTTGGGTACAGGGTAAGGGCGTTAATAATCCCGATTATGCTGCGTGGACACGCAAATCTGCACGGCAATGGCATGACTTTAGTCAAGAATTGACAGAATTGACAGGCATTGATTTAGCTTTCGAACACAATGGTGGCTTTGACTTTTGCCTGAGTGAGGCAGAATTTACTCAGAGGCATGCATTGATGGAGAAAATACACTCCGATAGCCAAGGTGAGTTTACCTTTGAAATGTTCCGTAATGACGAGCTCGTGAAGTTACTACCCAATATTGGTCCAACAGTCACTGGCGCGTCTTTTAGCAGCTGGGATGGGCACGTCAATCCGCTGTATTTATTAAAGGCACTTCACAAGGCCTTTAAACAATTGAGCGGAAGGCTAATCACAAGCCCTGTTACTGACATTCACTACAAAGATAAGGCCTTTCAAGTCAGTACGAATACAATTACTTTTGCTTGTGAAAAAATCATTCTTGCCGCGGGTTTTTCCAACAAAACACTAGCACCCAAAATAGGCTTAAACGCGCCGGTATACCCACAGCGCGGCGAGATTCTCGTGACTGAGAAAATCAAGCCTTTTCTGCAACACCCTACCGGCTTAGTGCACCAAACTCGTGAAGGCACTGTGCTGTTGGGCGACTCTCATGAAGACGTGGGTTTTGATGAAGGCACCGATATTGATGAAATGCAACAAATTGCAAAACGAGCGGCCACGATTTTTCCTTGCCTAGAAAACGTCAAAATAATAAGAGCTTGGGGTTCACTGCGCATATTAACAAAAGACGGACTGCCCATTTATGATCACTCAGAATCTTGTCCGGGGGCTTATGCCTTCTCCTCTCACTCCGGCGTAACATTGGCCGCCGTTCATGCGCTTGATATTGCGTCTTATATCGCCAAAGAAAACCCCCTACCTTCATCACTCGCGTGCTTTAGTGCAAAGAGGTTTGATGTTTAAATCAATCAAACATAGCCAGGACGAGTTAATCACTATTTACTTTGAAGGTAGAGCCTTAAGCGTGCCAAAGGATCATAATGTAGCAACCGCCCTACTTGGGGCTGGTATCAATAATTTTAGGAAAACAACACCAAACCATGAGAGTCGCGGACCTTATTGCATGATGGGCTTGTGTTTTGATTGCTTAATCAACATTAATGGGGTGGACAATCAGCAATCTTGCATAATCCAAGTCTATGATGGCATGAAGATCAAGCGTCAAATGATTAAAAGCACCAGCTAAGATGAATAGTAGCGAATACGATATCATCATTATCGGTGCAGGCCCTGCGGGTATCAGTGCGGCAACACTTGCCGCTCAATACAGAGCCAGTGTCTTAGTGTTGGATGAGAATTGCGCGCCGGGTGGACAAATATATCGGGCTATCGAAAAAAATCAAAAAAAATCTTATGAATGGTTAGGTCGGAGTTACCAAGACGGCCTGCCTCTGGTTGAGGCTTTTAGAAAGAGTCGTGTTGATTACCAACCCTCGGCAACAGTTTGGCACCTGTCCAACACTAAAGTGGTTCACTATTGTGTCAATGGTAGGACACACTCAGTAAAAGGCGGGCAAATACTGATAGCAACTGGCGCGCAAGAGCGCCCTTTTCCAATACTGGGATGGACACTGAACGGCGTGATGAGTGCGGGTGCAGCACAAATACTGCTAAAAGAATCTGGCGTTGTTTGTGAAAATGCTGTGTTTGTTGGTACGGGTCCATTATTGTATTTAATAGCGCATCAATACATTTCAGCAGGCATTCCTATTAAAGCCATTATTGACACAACACCAAGGAGTAATTATTTTCGTGCCATTAAATACGGCTTCGGAGCACTAAGAAGTATTAAGAGCATTCTTCAGGGCTGGCGCTGGAAGCGAGAGATTCTCAAATCGGATACGCTCTACATTTCCAATATTAGCGGTGTGCGAATAAATGGCTCCGATTCCGTTGAAAGCATTGAGTATTGTCAAAAAGGTAAGTGGAAAAATCTCACTTGCAAACATGTGTTTCTTCATCAGGGTGTTACTCCTGAAATCAATACCAGTCTTTCTGCTGGATGCAATAAAAGTTGGCATGAACGGCAAGCTTGCTGGACAATAGATGTGAATCAATATGGCCAATCAAGTGTCAGCGGTATCTCTATTGCAGGCGATGCAAGTTCGATAGCTGGCGGCGTTGCTGCAGCTCAAAGAGGTTCGATTGCCGCACTCAATATGCTTTGCAATATTGACATTATATCGAGCAGAGATAGAGGGGTATTATCAAAACCTTTTAAAAAGAAATTGCGGGCAGAAATGATCGCTAGAGCATTTATCGAAACGTTGTTTAAACCGCATTCGCGTTATCGCGTACCACAAGACAGTGAAACAATTATTTGTCGCTGCGAGGAGGTAACATTGGCTCAAATTAAAGAGTCGATTGATTTAGGCTGTAAAGGACCAAGCCAGCTCAAAAGCTTTACACGCTGCGGTATGGGATCTTGTCAGGGAAGATTTTGCGGCCTCAGTGTTACTGAAATACTTGCAAAAGAGCTAGGGGTTGGGGCAAAACAGGTGGGTTATTACAATATTCGTCCGCCAATCAAACCCATTACTTTAGGTGAATTAGCAAGTCTGGACGAGACTTAATCTTCAAACACCTTAACAAGGCCAGCGGCCTTGTGCTTGGTTTCTTCCAATTCTCTCTCAGGGATAGAGTCATAGACAATGCCTGCACCAGCTCTAAAGGTTAGTGTTTTACCTGTTTGCACAAAACTCCGAATCAAGATATTAAAGTCGATCTTTCCATCTTGACTGATATAGCCCAATGAGCCCGTGTAAGCCCCTCTTGGCATTTGTTCTAGCTCGCTGATAATTTGCATGCATCTAACTTTAGGGCAGCCGGTAATCGTGCCACCCGGAAACAGCGCTCTAATTAAATCTTTAACACGAACACCCTCTCTAACCTTACCCTTGATATTGGAAACAATGTGGTGCACATAAGGATAAGTCTCCAGCGTCATGACTTCATTGACATAAACACTGCCGTACTCGCACACCCTGCCCATGTCGTTACGCTCTAAATCAAGCAGCATAATATGTTCTGCCTGCTCTTTAGGGTGATTAATCAAGTGTTGTTTTTGTGCTTCGTCTTCATCGCCAACACCTCGTGGATGAGTACCGGCAATCGGTCGAGTCTGCACCACTCCACCTTGCACGCTAAACAATCGCTCAGGTGAGGATGAGATAATAGAAAAGTCTTGGTATTGAACGAGTGCCGAAAATGGTGCTGGATTAGCCTTACGCAGAGCATTATAGATGACAGCAGAATCCATTTCGCGATCCAGTTCGTATTGCCATTGTCTAGATAAATTTACTTGAAATACATCGCCAGCCATGATGTAGTCACGAGAGAGCTTAACACCACTCAAGAATTTATCTTCATTTTCCTGGGTGAGTTCGCCGCAGATTTGGGTCGATGGAATGGACTGAATAGCCTTAATATCCGCTAAAATTTGATCAATACGCTCTTCAGAGCTATGCTGATCAACCAGATAATAGATGCTCTCTTGATGATCCACAACAATAGCGCTAGGCACCTCCACTGCATAAGCAATTGGCAAGCCAGAAGTGTGTAAATCACCCTCAAGAATAGGCTCTATTTGCCCAATTAGTTCGTAAGAAAGGTAGACAAACCAACCACCAGAAAATGGTAAATCCGATGACTGTGAATTGCTGTTTAGTTTTGACTCTAACTCAGAGAGGAAATTGAAATCAACAAAGTCATTAAGGACAACACTTTGCCCAGGAAAGGCAAATAAAATTGAATAGCGATTGATGTCGTTATGGTGGACACTTTCCAGTAGAAAAGGATAGCGCTCTTTGTTGTGATAGCAAAGAGCAGCCAAATCAACGGCAGCTATTTCAAGTATTTTCACTTTTAAGATTTGCTGGTGAGTTTTTGAAGTTCTTTGAGTTTGTTCTCAGCCTTAATGCGCAAAGAGTGCGTTGGAAACTTATCCAACATCTCGGAAAGCATCATTTTTGCAGCTTCAACGTCACTCAACTCAACCAGCGTTTGGGCGAGTTCATACATAGAATTTGCGTACTTTGGATGCTGTGGGCTCTCTTGCTGAAATTGCACGAAAACCAACTTGGCTTGAGCGTAGGACTCTTTGGCGTAAAAAGCCCTGCCAAGCCAATATTGCGTATCTGGGGCGTTCTTGTAATCGGGGTAACTTGCCAGATAATCATGAAACAATGCTATTGCTGCATCGTGAGCGCCAAAAATCAACTGCCTTCTACCGTCAGCGTACAGCGCCGATGCTTTATCTTCGTTTTCTTTTTTTGTAACGATAATTGTTTCAATAACTTTGTTGGTTGCACCAACTTCAAGTATTTTGAAAAGTTCTTCAATTTTCTGGCTGGATACTTTTTGTGCCTCTTGCAACAATTCAATTTGATTTTTTAAGATGTTGTTTTCATTCACCAAATAATTGATTTTTTGATGCATGCCAAGAATTGCTGCATCAACATCAACAGAGACTTCGTTCGCCTGAACGGCGCACGAAATACAAATCATGATAGATGATAAGCTTAAGGCAAAAAACTTTCTCATTGATATTTACGGTTGATTTAAGAAGGTCCACCCAAAAGGGTTATTGGTATATAAATTCAACACGGCGGTTTTTCTGCCAGCTGTCTTCATCATGAGTAAAAGCAATGGGTTGTTCTTCGCCAAAGCTAACCACTTCGACTCTGTTTTCAAGCCCGTAGAGGCCTAGTACCTCTTTCACGCTTAAAGCACGATTCTCACCCAAGGCTAGGTTGTACTCTCTTGTTCCTCTTTCGTCCGCATGACCCTCAAGTCTGAGGGAAATTTCTGGGTTGTTGCGCATGAAATTGGCATGGTCAATAATGACTTGCGTCGCTTCTTCATCAATCTCGGTGTCATCGTAAGAAAAATACAAAGCAAATGAAACATCCGCGTCTGTTAATGTTCTTACCGCAATTTCAGTTTCGCTTTGTTCGCTCGACTGCTCGCTTGCACTTGCGTCTGACTCTGCTAGTTCTTCACCAGAGAAACTGCCGCTTTCATCATCTAACATGAGTATAGAATCACTCAAGTCCTCAACTTCGACAGCTGGGTCCGACGGGTTAATTAAATCAAGGAATTTATCACCCAAATCTTTGATCGATGTGCCAGCACAAGAACTTAGAAAAATTACGCTTGTGAGTAATATGATTTTTTTTGTCATTATTGTTATCCTTATTTTGAGTAGTTAGACCAGTTTGGTTCACGGACTTCTGCACCTTTTTGTGCTAACTCGACAATCTGGTTACTGTGTAGTGAGATCACGGAAAGCACTCCTTTGTTATCACGATTCGTTGCAAAAATAATCATACCACCATTTGGTGAAAAATAGGGTGACTCATCCAACTTATTTTGCGTCAAGACAGTGAGATCACGGGTTTTAATATCGAGCAATGCAATTCGGTAATCCTTGCCAACACGATGCACCAACGCTAAGGATTTTCCATCCGGAGAGAAGACCGCTTTTGCATTGTAGCTTCCCTCAAAAGTCGCGCGCCTAACCTTGCCATTGGTTAAGTCTTTAATATAGATTTGAACTTGACCGGAGCGATTAGAAGTAAAAGCAATACTCTTGCCGTCTGGGGAAAAATTTGCCTCTGTATCAATAGCAATATCTTTTGTCAATCTAATCAACCTCTTGCTTTCAAGATTGTAAAAATAAAGATCTTTATTGCCTTCTCTTGAAATGGTTAACACCAAACTCTTTCCATTGGGATGCCAGCTTGGTGCTGACGCAATACCATCAAATCTTGGTAATTTTATTGACTTAACCCGCATGAATGGGTATTTAATAAACACTTCTGAACGGCCGTTTTTAAAGGACACATAGGCAATTTTCTTCTGATCAGGTGACCAAGCAGGTGAAAGAATAGGATAGGTAGCTTTGACTACGATTTGGGCATTATGGCCATCAGCATCAGAAATTTCGAGCTGGTAAACTCTGCCTATCTTGTCATCGTTGGTCACTGTTATGTATGTAAGGCGCGTATTAAACGAGCCTTTTTGGCCAAGTAAAACATGGTAAATTTTGTCACTTAGATAATGCGAAATCCTTCTAATACCACTGTTGTGTACCGCTATTTTTTTGCCATAAAGTCGCTTCTTTGTATAAATGTCGTAAACATAGATATAAACATTAAAAACCTTACTGCTAACTTTTTCTATCTTACCAAAAACAATCGCATCTTTTTTTCTTGCCTTCCAATAACTAAAGTCAATCTTGTTGGTAATAATATCTTTTGAACTTAGCGCATTAAATTGACCCGATCGATTCAAATTATCACGAATAATGTCGGCAATTTGCTCACCTTGCTCGGCATCACCAATCACTTCAAATGGTGCAATAACTATTGGAAATGCATTTTCTTCAGATTTAATAATCGTAACCTCAAGCAACGCATAGGCAACCGTTGAGGTGAGTGTTAAAAGCAGCGCTAGGGTTTTTAATATTTTCATTCTTTTTCCTCTATCCAATACATCTGAATGGCCTCCAGAACTCTTTCACCACACTGCGTTTCACCCGAGTCAAACTCATCCAGCTGCAGAACAAGTTTTTGCAGGTCAACAAAATTAATTGTTTTTGGGTCGATTTCTGGGTGGTATTCGTCTAGTGAGATAGCAATATCGAGCGAGTCAAGCCAAGTCATGATAAGTGTAATTGAAAAATAATTTGTTGAAAAAATAAAGAGGTTTTTGCGTAAATCATTTTAAGTTTGATAACGGGATTTCTGTTGTTTTACAAGGCATATTTTTAAGAGGCTCTACTGGTTGTCTAGCGAAAAAAATTAACACAGGAAAATGAGAAAAATCTTCTGTCCCGAAGAGCTAAGTCTAAAAGCGCTCAAAAATGCAAAAAATGTCTCGTAAAGATCAATTTTAACCAATTGAACCCAACCCAAGGACTTCTTTTGATGATTAATTTCGTCTAACAGAAATAACAACTGAAAGCTGCCTTAGACAATCTAACACACTATTAAGTTGAACAATATTAACCACGTCAACGATCAAATTTACTGCTTTCTTAGAGTGTGGCATAGACTGTTGATCTAAGTGTTCAATATTCACCTCGAGTTGCGCCAAGACATTGGCAATGGTTGCCAAAACACCGCTTTGATTCTCAACCACAACGCGGACAGGCACCTGAAATAGTTCACTGTCATCGGATTTCCAGTCAACTTCAAGCCACTGAGCGCTTTTATTTTTTATATGCGCAAGATTTGAGCAGTTGTTTCGATGCATCACCATGCCCTTGGTTGTTGTTAATATGCCTGTAACATCATCACCGGGTATTGGGTAACAACAATGAGCAAAATTAATCGCCATACCTTTGGTCTTATGGATAGTAAGTGCGTTTATCGCAGCTTTTCCAGCGCCCTGTACAAGCTTGTTAACCACCACAGCAACAAAGATTTCAGAAAGGCCAACTTTAATATACAAATCTCTCGAAGTCGAACAGTGCAATTCTTTCAAACATGCTGCCCATTTTTCTTTGGAAATGCTTGAAATACGAATTTTCTGAAACTCAAGCGCATCAGTAATCAAATGCTTACCAAGCTTGGCTAGATCGGTTTTGGAACTCTCTTTGAGTTGTGCTTTGATTGCCGCCTTAGCCTTGGGTGTGACCACCATACTCAACCAGCTTGGTTTAGGTTTAACAAAGCGGCTAGTGATCACCTCAATTGTCTGGCCTGTTTTAAGCTCGGTTGACAATGGTGCGGAATTGCCATTGATTGTTGCTTTTTGCGTCCTTTTTCCTACGTTGGTGTGGACTGCGTACGCAAAGTCAAGCGCCGTTGCTCTAAGTGGCAATTGAATGATTTCACCAGCTGGCGTAAACACCAAAACCTCATTGGAAAATAAGTCGGCTTTTGTGCCCTCAAGAAAATCAACATAAGAATCTGTGTTTTTCTGAATATCCAATAAAGAGCCTAGCCAGTTTTGCGCCAGTTTTTCGGATGGCTCTGTTGTGCTCTTGTAATGCCAATGAGCGGCAATACCGTACTCTGAAATAAAATGCATCTCTTTTGAGCGGATCTGTACTTCAATAAACATCTTTCTAGGGCCAAGCAAAACGGTATGCAATGATTGGTAGCCGTTAGATTTTGGTACTGCAATATAATCTTTAAACTTTTGTGGCAAAGGTTTATATAGGCTGTGTAAGATACCCAGCGCTTGATAGCAGTCATTTGTTTCGTCAACAATCACGCGAAAGGCGTGCATATCTAAAACTTCAGAAAATTTCAACGATTTGTGCTTCATTTTATTGTAAACACTGCAAGGTTGCTTTTGCCTGCCAACAACATTGGCTGTGATACCTTCAAATGTCAGCCTATTTTCGATCTCAGACTGAACAAGTGCAATTGTTTTTTTCTGGTTGCCATATTGCTTACTGATCTTACGTTTTAGAATAAGGTGTCTGCGAGGGTGTAGTATTTCAAAGCAAAGATCGTCCAGCTCAACTCGGATGCTGTGCAAACCTAATCGGCGGGCAATTGGCGCATGGAGCTCGCTTGTTTCTTTTGCTTTTTGGATTTGTTTCTCACGCTTCATCGCACCCAATGTACGCATATTATGCAGGCGGTCTGCCAGTTTGATAATCATCACTCTCATGTCTTTTGACATGGCAAAAAACAATTTTTGGAAATTTTGAGCTTGTTTGTGTGAGCCCGATTGAAATTCCAGATTAGTCAAATTAGACACACCTTCAACTATGTGTGCCACTGGATCGCCAAACTCGTTAGCAATATCTTCTTTTGTCATCGGTGTATCTTCGATGCAATCATGCAAAATTGCAGCAACAATACAATAATAATCCAAGTGGAGTTCCGCCAAAATGAGCGCTACTGACAATGGATGATGGATATAGGCCTCACCTGAGCGACGAAACTGGCCTTTATGTGCAGCCTCAGCATGCTTGTGTGCTTTTTTTACGAGCTTAATTTCTGCTTTTGAGAGGTAAGCATCGAGCACAGCACAAAGATCACCGATGACGGTTTTTTTTTGAAAAAAAGCGATTGCCATTGAAAAATATTAATTAAAACTATTAACAATATTATAAGCAGCTGACTTCGCAACAAGGGGGTTTATACAAAGGTTTCTATCCCCTGTTGAGCCAAGTATAATTCCCCCAATAAGCCTAATAAAAAATCATTCTTTATGAAAAAAATAATTCCTGTTTTCATTCTTTTATCTATTTTTCTAAGCGGTTGTGGCTCTCTCTTTGGAGAAAAAAAAACCGAGAGAGGTGCGCTAGCAGATGGCCAAACGCCAAAAGCACTCTATGACTTAGCACAGGAAAAATTAAGCTCAGGCTCAAACGCCCAAGCAATTGAGTACTACGAAATAATTCTAGCGGCCTATCCAGGCTCAAAGTACGCTATACAGGCCCAATTAGACATTGCTTATAGCTACTATAAGCGCGAAGAATACGCCAGTGCTCTAGCGCAACTGGAGGACTTTATTCAACGCTATCCTGCGCATTCCTCAACACCTTATGCGCACTATTTACGGTGCAAGTCATTTGAAGACACTTCTCGCTCGTTTCTTGACGATCTAATAACCGACAAAGCGCAGAGGGATGTTCAAAGCGTGAAAGACGCCTACCTTTGCTACGTGGGTCTTATTGCTGAATTTCCTCAGAGTGATTACGCGCAAGATGGCAAAGCCAAATTACCAGAGTTGAAAAATGCACTCGCCAGACACGAGTTCTATATTGCACAGTACTACACCAACAACAAATCAAATATTGCTGCTGTTAATCGCTGTAAATACCTTATCGAACACTTTGCAAAAACACCTTCCGTACCTGATGCACTGCATTTAATGGCCTACAATTACGACGCTATTGGCGCCATCAAATTGGCTGCAGATGCCAGATCTGTACTCAATGCTAGCTATCCTGGCTACGTAGCAAAATACAAATTAGATAACTAACCACTGACCCTTATGAACTCAAAGGAGCGGCTTTTTGCCTTAAAAGTGTCGTTAGTCATGGCGACTCGAATGCTCGGTCTGTTCATGCTCTTTCCGGTGATGAGTGTGTACGCGACGAGTGATTATTCAAACACCACACCCCTCTTAATCGGTTTGGCAATTGGCATATACGGGCTAACACAAGCCTGCTTGCAAATACCTTTCGGCTATCTGTCGGATCGCTTTGGACGCAAGCCTATGTTGCTTGTCGGCCTTAGCCTTTTTTTACTAGGTAGTATTGTCGCCGCAAGCGCCACCGACATACTCTTTGTTGTTATTGGTAGGGCCTTGCAAGGTGGTGGCGCAATCTCTGCGGTATTGATGGCTTTTTTAGCGGATTTTGTCTCAGAAGAAAATCGCGCAAAAGCCAATGCCTTTGTTGGTTTTCAAATTGGCCTGGCCTTTATGTTGTCCCTGTTAATTGGTCCAATCATTGCATCAAGTGCAGGTATGTCTGGATTATTCTGGGTGATAGCAGGCCTTTCAGTTGTTGCGATGTTTATTGTCTTCACTTTTCCGAGTGTCAAGCCAATTAACTATTACAAATTATCATTGTCTGCTTTTAAAGAAATATTAAACCCACAGCTGATGCGCCTAGATTTTAGTGTTTTTAGCTTGCACTTAATTCTAGCCTGTGGTTTTATCGTGATGCCATTATTGCTTATTAAAAACAACATCATTGCAATTGAGGACAATTGGCAGCTCTATCTACCGGCCATTATTATCTCTTTTATTGGCATGGTGCCACTGATTATTGCCTCAGAAAAATACAAAAAAACCAAGCTTACTTTGCTGCTAAGTATTGCTCTACTCATCATCAGTCAAGTGTTGTTTTTCAGTCTTGAATTAAGCCTGGGTATTTTTCTTATTTTGCTGTCACTTTTCTTTATTGCTTTTAATGCCGTTGAAGCCATTCTGCCCTCGCTATTATCTAGAACCGCAGGGGCTTCAAAACGCGGCCTAGCAATGGGTGTCTTCTCCACCTCGCAGTTCCTTGGAACATTTGTTGGTGGTGCAATGGGTGGACTTATTTATGACATTTTTAACTTGAATAGTGTATTCTTATTGACCATATTTATGGCAATAATTTGGTGGCTGGTTATTCTAACAATGCCATCCAAAAACAACACAACGGAGAAGTAGTTATGGCGGGTATTAATAAAGTAATTTTGGTTGGTAATCTAGGCGCAAAACCAGAGGTTAAATACGCCTCAAATGGTAATGCCATCGCCAATCTTTCTGTTGCCACAAGCGACTCGTGGACAGACAAAAACACCGGTCAAAAGCAAGAAAGAACCGAGTGGCACAGGGTTTCTCTTTTTGGAAAACTCGCTGAAATTGCTGGCCAATATCTTGACAAAGGCTCAAAAGTCTACGTTGAGGGTAAATTACAAACGCGTAAGTGGCAAGATCAAAATGGCCAAGATCGTTACACAACCGAGGTAGTTGTTAGTGGTTTTAACGGCACTTTACAAATGTTAGATCGTCGTGATGACGCGGGTGGAGCTCCTTCGGCGCCGAGACAAAGTGCGCCTGCTCAAGCTGCGCCGACAATCACACCGGTGGCAAGCGATGATTTTGAGGACGATATTCCGTTTTGATTTACACCTTATTGAAAAGCGTCAATTTTTCATATAAAAAACCCCTTAATTGGGGTTTTTTATTGTCTTTCTATCTACAAGGCTTTACTCAGTCGTCTCAGCAACCTCAATAGCCTCGAGAACAACAAAAGCAACAGCATTTTGACTCTCGTCAGAGATGCTTAGATGCGCCTGTTTAATGTTGTTATTGAGCAAATAAAGCCTTAGTTTTTCGCTAGGAATAAAATGCGGTTTGCCTCTATCGTTATTTCGAACGGTAAGATCCTGAAAACCAACCACTCTACCAATACCTGTACCCAATGCTTTAGCAAAAGCCTCTTTAGCAGCAAAACGCTTGGCAAAAAAAGCGGGGCTATCTGCTTTATTGGCAAACAATAGTTGCTCGTGCTCGGTCAACACTCTTTTAACAAAACCCTCTCTGTTCTTTTTTAGGATGTGCGCTATTCGTTTAATATCCACAATATCCGTTCCTATGCCGTAAATCATTGTCTAAGTCCTAATGGTAATAATATGAATATAATGTTTAGCCTTGTTATCGTCATGCTTCAAAAAAATCTAAGTGTCATTGGTTGTCCCGCAGTGATTTTTTGCAAATATTACGCTGAATAAAGATGAGTGTTAGATTGGTGTTGTTTCTGTTGGAATTTAAACACCTCTTGCCTCCAGCATAATGGTTTTCATTTCACGTGTCGCCTCTGCTAGGCCAACAAAAACAGCCCTAGCAACAATGGAGTGACCAATATTAAGCTCCACAAGCTCACTCAATGCTGCGATTCTTCCTGTATTCGCAAGTGTCAAGCCGTGCCCTGCGTTTACTTGCAAGCCAATGCTATGGGCGTAAGTTGTTGCCTCTCTGATCTTTTCAAAGCAATCATTGCGGGACTGCTCATCTGTAGCATCCGCATAATGGCCGGTATGAATCTCAATCACAGGGGCGCCACATTCTTTGGCGGCGTCTATTTGATTTTTATCGGCATCAATGAACAGTGACACTCGAATGTTATCTTGTGCAAGTCTGTGGCACACATCACGCATTTTTGACACTTGTGAAGCCACATCAAGGCCACCTTCGGTTGTCAGCTCTTCGCGCTTTTCAGGCACTAGACAACAATCCTCAGGTTTAATATTTGCGGCAATATGGAGCATTTCATCGGTTGCTGCCATCTCTAAATTCATTTTTGTCTTTAATGAGCGACGCATGAACTCGACATCGGCGTCATTAATATGGCGGCGATCTTCTCTAAGATGCAAAGTAATGCTATCCGCACCCGCTTGCTCACAAATTAAAGCCGCCTCGACTGGGCAGGGGTAGAGTGTTCCTCTTGCCTGCCTTAAAGTAGCTATATGATCGATATTAACACCTAAATACATACTCATAATTTCCATTTATTAACAATGAGACCTTTAAGACCCTACAACAAACAACTCTCTGCTTTTCAAGGGCTTGTCACCCAGCAGCGACCGCAATCTTTGGCGGTTTAGGCCTTTGGCCACCTTCAGTTCTTTAATGCTTAAATTCTGGGTTGCGTCACTTGCAAATTTAAGCAATATTTTGCCGGGAATTTTACCATCCACGTGACGAACAAAACCTTCTTGCTCAACAAAATGATAATTCATTGTTGGGCTGATTGGCTCTCCTGAGTAATCGCAGCGAAAATCAAGGCCGTAACCCAGCTCTTCTAGCAATTGGTTTTCGAATAATCTAAGGATCAACTGCTGCTCGCTATCAGTTGATTGATTGATACCCTCTACAAATTTTTGATAGCTGGAAAAAACCCCTGGATGCGCCTCAGCCTCAGGCAAAAGACGAGACAACAATTCGTTGGCGTACATTGCTAACACCAGGTCATTCCCTAGTAGTCGTCTCGGCACGTCACAACTTTCAGTATTTGCCAAAGTCTTAAGCTCTCCTCTGCCTTTAAAAGAGATTTTTAAACACTGAAACATTTGAATCGGTGTCTTGTTTTTTCGAATACCACGAGCGACTAAGCGAATTTTTCCGTGATCACGGGTTAAAAAATCCAACAATAACGAGTTGCCTTGATATGTACGCCTATGAAGTAAAAATGCGGGTGTTAGTTCAATGTTAGTCACGAGCGTTGTAAAGTTGGTTTTGGGATGGGGCTTGGGGAAGGGTAAAAAATCTTAAGTTTTGCAAGCCATTTGAGCACCCCTCCCCAACTTAAAAATCTATCAGATTATTGTAAAATAGTGCACAGCATTATTTTACAATAATTTCTAGTCATAACCCAAGGAAGCGAGTGCCCTTTTATCGTCAGACCACCCTTGTCGCACCTTCACCCACAATTCTAAAAACACTTTTTTCCCTAAAAAGCCCTCAATACTGAGTCGCGATTCCTCACCGATCTTCTTCAATACCGCACCTTTATGGCCAATAACAATACTTTTTTGAGACGTCTTATCAACGAAAATTCGGGCAGCAATGCGATACATACGGCCATCCAATTCAAATTTCTCAATCTCAACAGTCAAATCGTAAGGCAGTTCATTTGATAAATTTCTCATCAATTTTTCGCGAATAAACTCAGCCACAACAAATTTTTCTGAGCGATCGGTAATATAATCAGCATCGAAAATAGCCTCTCGCTGCGGAAGATATTTTAGTATCAATGAACGCAATGCGCTCGAATGTGCCTTTTTAAAAGCAGAAAGTGGGAACACTTCATCGGCTTGGTATTTTTCACTGAGCTTTTGTAAGTACGGCAAAACTTGGTCGTTCTTCTCTAATTTGTCAATCTTATTAACACAGAGAACGACCGGCACATCAACTTTGCCAATATGCTCCAAAACACGCTCATCCTCTTTTGTCCATTTGCCCGCCTCAACCAGCCACAAGATCATATCAACGTCGTTAAAGGTTGAACTTGCCGCTCTATTCATATAAGCGTTAATTGCCTTTTTACTACCAATATGAATGCCTGGCGTGTCGACAAAAACCATTTGGTAATCCTCAGTCGTGCTAATCGCGTGAATACGGTGCCTTGTGGTTTGTGGTCGATGCGAGGTAATTGAGAGTTTTTGCCCAATCAGTTCATTTGTTAAGGTTGACTTGCCGACGTTCGGTCGACCAACAATAGCGATAAATCCAGCTTGAAAACTCATTGTGTTAATTTCTCCAGTAATGATTCAGCACAGGCCTGTTCGGCGCGTTTAATGTTTTTTGCATTTTTTTCAACACAAAGATTATCCTCACCCAAAGTACAACGCACATAAAAAATAGCGTTATGGTCTTGACCTGTGGTTTTGAGTAATTCGTAACTTGGCAAGATCGAGCCTCTTTTTTGTAAGAATTCTTGTAATTGTGTTTTAAAGTCCTTGAGCGAATCCGTCGGACTTGTTTCGTCAAGTAGGTTTTTGTAGAGCGTCAAAACCACCCGATTTGTTGTCAAATAGTCGGAGTCAATAAAAACTGCACCAATAATTGCCTCAAGTGTGTCCGCTTGGATCGAATCTCGGCGAAATCCGCCACTTTTTAACTCACCCTGACCAAGGATCAAGAAATCAGATAAATCGATGGTTTTGGCTAATTTTGCCAGTGTTTGGCCACGAACCAAGTGTGAGCGCAATCTTGAAAGCTGGCCTTCGTCAATCTTGGGAAAGCGTTGAAACAATTCGCGCGAAATAATTGCACCGAGTACGCTGTCACCCAAAAACTCCAATCTTTCATTATTGGTATTACTGACACTACGATGTGTGAGCGCTCGCTTAAGAAGCACAGCATCGTTAAACTCATAATCGAGACTTTTTTGCAGCTTAATCATCAAATCCATCAACTAAACCGCAACCGGCGCCCTAATGGGCTCGTCATAGAGATAATCCTTGAACTCAAAATCTTCATATTGATAATCAAAAATACTGTCGGCTTTGCGGCGAATAATCAATTCTGGCAAGGTTTTGGGTGTACGCAGTAATTGCGTCTCAACCTGCTCACAATGGTTGGAATAAATATGGCAATCGCCACCGCTCCAGATAAAGTCACCGACTTCAAGATTGCACTGTTGTGCCACCATGTGCGTTAATAAGGCATATGAGGCGATATTAAAAGGCACGCCCAGGAAAATGTCGGCACTACGCTGATAAAGCTGGCACGATAATTTACCATCAGCAACATAGAATTGGAAAAAGGCGTGGCACGGTGGTAGGGCCATATTGCTGAGTTCGCCAACATTCCAACTGGAGACAATAATTCTTCTCGAATCGGGGGAATGCTTGATTTGATTAATCACTTCACTTATCTGGTCAATCTTCTCGCCTTTGGCGTTTTGCCAAGAGCGCCACTGAGCGCCATAAACCGGGCCGAGTTCACCATTCTCGTCTGCCCATTCATTCCAGATATTAACTTTATTGTCCGTTAAATAGCGAGTGTTGGTATCACCACTCAAAAACCAAAGAAGCTCATGCACAACTGATGGCAAGTGAATGCGCTTAGTGGTTACCAATGGAAAGCCCTGTTGCAGGTTAAAGCGCATTTGATGGCCAAACACACTGACAGTGCCGGTGCCGGTGCGATCTGTTTTAACAGCGCCCCGCTCCTTAACCAATTTCAAAAAATCCAAATATTGTTTCATAGAGCCTTGCCTACGTTGTTTGCCTTATAAAATAAATATGCGCCAATAACGATCATTGGCAAGCTGAGTAATTGCCCCATCGTTAACCAGTCAAACGCCAAATAACCCAGCTGAGTGTCGGGCACCCTTACAAACTCAATTATAAATCGAAAGAACCCGTACAAAGTCAGAAAAACAGCGGAAGTGGCCATTACCGGGCGTGGTTTTTTTGTATAAATCCACAACACCGCAAACAGTACAACCCCTTCCAACAACCCTTCGTATAGTTGCGATGGATAGCGAATGGCCCACTCGCCACTTTGATCAGGACCATAAACGCCCAGCGCACTGGTGGTGACCTTACCCCACAACTCCGCATTGATGTAATTGCCGATTCGACCAAAAGCCAAACCAAGAGGCACCAATGGCGCAACAAAGTCCATCGTTTCAAAAAATGTTTTGTGCGCTTTACGGTTATACAATAACGCCGCAACAAGGACACCAATAAAGCCGCCGTGAAAGGACATACCGCCATTTTGGAAGTCAAAAAATGTTAGAGGGTTAGCGACAAATGATGATAGGTTGTAGAAAATTAAATAACCCAGTCGTCCGCCCAAAACTGCGCCAAGTGCGCCATAGAAAATCAAATCTTCAACTTGTTTCCGAGTCCACTCGGTGTTTGTTTTTAGCCTCACATTGGCCAACAAATAGACTGAAGTAAAAGCCAGCAAATACATCACACCGTACCAGTGTACTTGTACAACACCAAGGTCTAAAATGACAGGGTCGATAACGATGTATTTCATAGGGGCTTAAATTGGCGCGTCCGACAGGGGCCAAACCTGCGACATTTGGCTGGAGGCCAACACTCTATCCAGCTGAGCTACGGACGCGTGGTTGCGTGAGTAGTCGTTAAAGCTAGTTCTATCAAGGGATTTATTAGCTTTATTCAAGATAAATTTCATATAATGTGCAGAAGCAATTATAGTCGAAATTGGCTATTTAGTGTACGAAATGCACGAAAAGTGCACGATTTTTCTTAGTTAATTCCTCCTAATTATGGGGTCCCCATACAGAGAATTCCACGGTATCTGATTGTATCTTACTTTCACATGCGAAGGAATTTCGAGTAATGACTAGTGTCACTAAGTATAATTCGTTAATAATCAACGACTTATACAATAACTATTTGTGTAATACCCGGTTTGGTTCGCACGGTGCTAAATATCAACTGGTAAATCGCCCTAAAACACCTCAAAATTCACCCTCATTCTCACTACATTACCCGGAGGCTCAAGCAAGCTTGCAGCAATAGACACACTCACACTCTCATATGAGATAGGACTTCAATTACTGTGGTGCTATTATGTTAAAGGCTATACTTTAACGAGAACACCGACAAACTACCCCCATCTCCCGGCGTGAAATCAAAACCAAGCGCCATAGAGTCGGTGAAGGAGTACAAGGCACCAAAGCCAAAGCCAATACCGCCGCCAGACAGTGAAATGTCTAAAACCGCAGAAACTGAAGTACTATCAGAAATCATTTTATTTATACCAGCACCAATAGAAGTGTTGTTTGCACTGCCAGAGCCTATTCCATCCAGAGTAAGACTAAGCTTAGTGAAAGCAACACCAAAAGTTAGGTCAGTGTCTATACTCATTGGAGTGTGGTATCCAACACCTAGAGTTGTTGCAGTTAGGTCGCCACCAGATTCTATATCAGTGGCAAACTGCCCACTTATGATTAGGTTTCCAGATGTAAACGCACCTCCAAAGTGCAACAGAGAGCCACTTCCGACACCGTCTATCTTAATTGTTCCGAGTCCTGCTGAGATATAGTTATAGTCAAATGGTGAACTATCTTCTCCTGCCATAGAAGTGCTTGCAGTGAACGCTAATAAGATTGCTAATAGTTTATTTTTCATAATTTCTCCTGATTTTTCAATTGGTTACCCGGCTTGATTATATATCAATTTAAACCATAAGTGGTTATGCCTTATTAAGCGAATCAACGAGTCTTATTGCATTAACTGAAATAACCACCCTCATTCTCACATTCTTTTTGTCTATAGACCAATGGGCACCCACCCCTTTTTCAATGGATGGCCGCTCGAGGAAACTGACCTGTAAACAAAATTCTTATTTTTTCAAACCTTCAACAACTCACCCCAGCAAGTCGTATACCTATCCGACCTAAACTCAGCCTTTGACAGCCACTTATCATTACCCACTTCACTGGCGTACTTCATCGAACCTTTAAAACGCTTATTGATACCTTGCACTGTATTTGATTGATTACTGTTCGTCTTGTTGCCTTGCTCAACTTCCGTACTTTGATTTAACGAGAACAAGTCCTGTTGCCGGTATTCAGCAGTCAATCCACTCAACATCACACCACCTTGATAGAAGGGATAACCCGATTTGTAGATAAGCTGCAATATCTTAGCTGTTAGCGGTATCAATACAGATTCATCTTGAGTTGGGGTTGTAAACCCTATGGTCTTAGAGAGGTTGATTCTCGGTTTGTCTTTCTTATGTGGAGAGGTGCGGATAAAGACAGTTAAAGACGTTGTTGCTAGCTTGTGATTGTTGAGCTTATTAACAGCCTTTCTAGTTAAAGTCATCAATGCTTGATTGACTTCATCAAAGGTAGTTAGGTCGGCACCAAAAGAGCGTGAGGAGACTATCTGCTGTCTTGTGGGTGGTACACACTCCATAGGTAGGCAGGAATACCCTTTAAGCTCTTGCTGTACTCTCTTACCATTAACACCTAATAACGTCTCTACAATGCCAATATCAGCTTGATAGAAGTCGTAGCTGTTGTGTACACCAATACGATTAAGCTTCTTTGCACTTTGTCGCCCAATACCCCATAGGTCGCCCACTTCAACAGAAGTCAGTAACTTGCAATAGCGCTCATAAGGCAGGTTGTCTATATCAAACACGCCGTTAAATCTTGAATAGTTTTTAGCAATACGATTAGCAAGTTTTGACAGCACTTTAGTTCTTCCCATCCCCACACAAACGGGGATGCCTGTCCACTGCTGTACTTGTTGTCTGAGCTTCTGCATATGCTCAATAAGGTTAAAGGGAAGCCCTGATAACTCCAAGAAGCTCTCATCGATAGAATAGACCTCTTGAACTGGTGAGTAGTTGCTAATAATGTTCATCACTCTGGAAGACATATCCCCGTATAAAGGGTAGTTAGAAGATTTAACAGTAATACCTTTATTGATTGCCAAGCCTTTTACTTGGAAGTAAGGTACACCCATTTTCACACCAAGAGCTTTGGCTTCATTAGAGCGAGCTATGACACAACCATCATTATTAGATAGGACAACAATAGGCTTACCTTCTAGCTTTGGCTCAAACACGCGCTCACAAGAGGCGTAGAAGTTATTGCAGTCAATCAGCGCAAACTTGGCTTGTTGTCCTTTAGACATACTGATGGATGACTGAAGTAACCACACCCCAGATAATCAGCTCTGTTGTGCCTTCTATCTTAATATCCTCAAACTCAGGGTTTTCTGCCTTAAGGGTAATAATGCCTTTGTACTTATGCAGTCTCTTAACAGTAAACTCACCATCCACCACAGCAATAACAATCTTGCCGCTCTTGGGCGTTAAGGATTTGTCTACAATCAATATATCCCCTTGATGAATGCCAGCACCGAGCATAGACTCGCCCTGTGCTTTAACAAAGAAGGTGGATTCCTTGTGTTGTATTAGGTGAGTGTTGAGGTCAAGACTATCCTCTAAGTGGTCATCCGCTGGCGAAGGAAAGCCCGCTTGCACTCTTGAGGTGAAGATAGGGGTAAACACTTCTTCCGCGTTATCAGAAGGAAGTGACACAGAAACACCAGAGTTAATCTGAGACTTGTATACATCAAGCGTGGACTTAACCGAATCTACAAGACTAAGAGGCACTCGAAGAACCTTGGTCTGTTCTTTAAAGCCACTGGTATTCTTTTTACGACCGGCACCAGCTCGAGCGCCGCCGTGGAGTGGGTTGTTCATAAGTCAATTTGATTGTTGTTACGTTATTCAAAATGATTATAAACAAGGTAGGCGGGATGGTCAAATATTTGTATATAGACCAAGGGGTGGCACCATTTTTCTGACAAAGTCCAGCAAGCCGAATAACGTCTATCTAAAGCTCAAAAGGCACAAAAACTGGGATTAGGATAATGGGTATCAATATAAAGGCACTTATCCAAATATAGCTCATTGGCCTGGCAAAGTTTAAAGTCCAGCCGAGCTTGTTTATTTGCTTGGGCGCCCAGACTCTCGAATCACGTTTACTATAGTAGAAGATACCCCACTTCCAATTGTTGATGTTTTGGTATTCTTCTTGGTTCTGTTCTGAAGTGTTCATTAAGAACTAATTTTAACTCAATTTGCTTAATAGTTGGGGTTAGGGGGTACCCACCCTTTTTTCAATGGATGGCCGCCCGAGGAAACTGACCTGTATACGAAATTCTTATTTTTTCAAACCTTCAATAACCCATCCCAGTTTGTTATACAACGCAGGCAACCTTGTCTTAAGCACAAAGTACGCCACAATAGCCCCGAAGCGCGTCAAAAAAATGAAACCCCATCTCATGTGGGAGGGAGGGTATAAATAATCTAGCAGAAAAACACTAATTCCTCTTTTTCTTGAGTGATGGACTGTAATTACTTCTAGCCTCTGGTATAGGGTTCTATTATCTTGAACACCTTCTGGTGTACCATTTATCGTACAACTAAGGAAATCAAAATTCATATACGTT
>JBBWVS010000146.1:0-38640 GCA_050256335.1 Gammaproteobacteria bacterium
CAAATGCGGGTTGAGACAAATGCTCTAGAACTTCCGTTGCCGTGATAAAGTCGTACTTACGACTAAAGACCTCGTTATTCTGGGCAAAAAACTTATCGAATAAATCAACTTTACAGCCTTGCTCTTCAAGCATAATCGATAGTGTTGGGCCTGGGCCACAGCCAAAATCAAGCCCCTCCGACTCTTTGGGTATCCTTTCCAACAAAGGCTCTGCCACTTGCGATAAAAAACCTCGGTAGTCGGCATCATTTGGGTCGTTGTTATGAAGGTCGTATCGGGTTTTTTGCTCGACTTCACTTAGGTGGAAAACACTAGGGACGAAGATAAACCCACATGCTGAACAAGCATGGTATTGACGGGTGTCGTCGGTGTAATAAAGTTGGGTTTGCTTTGAGGAGCATAAAGGGCAATTATGTAGCTTCATAATGCCCTGTATTGTAAGGTGCTTTAGTGAACGTGACCGTGAGAGATCTCTTCTTCTTGCGCATCTCGAATGGACTCAATACTAACTGCAAAATGCAATGTTTCACCAGCCAATGGATGGTTGGCATCGACTGTAATTTCCTCATCCTCAATTTTTGTCACAGTAACCATGAACGGGTTGCCATGCTCATCTTGAGATTGGAGCTGCATACCAATAGTCAAATTATCAACACCTTGCAATGCAGAACTTGGAATCTGCTGAATGGCGTCTTGTAGTCTAAGACCGTAGGCCTCTTCTGGCTCAACTGTAACGTCAAGCTTGTCACCTATTGCACTACCCTCTAATGCGGTCTCCAAACCAGGAATAATATTGCCATGACCTTGCAAGAAAGGCATTGGCTCTTTACCCTCAGATGTGTCAATAATATCTCCAGCATCATTTTTTAGCGTGTAGTGCATAGTGACTACTTTTCCATTTTCTACCTTCATGGCTTACTCCTAGATTTTGGTATAAAAAAAGCCCTACATTTCTGTAAAGCCTTAATTAAATATGGTGGGGCGTGAGCGACTTGAACGCTCGACCATCGGATTAAAAGTCCGGTGCTCTACCAACTGAGCTAACGCCCCCAAAAAAAAGCCTATCGCAAGTTCGAAATAACAGAACTTGTGTGCTTTGTCAAAAACGAGAAATTATACTCAACATGTGAGCAATAATCAATCGCAAATCAGTCTTTATTTACCGACTCTCTAAGCTGTTTTCCAGGCTTAAAAAAGGGTACGTGTTTCTCTGCAACTGCAGTTTTTTCACTGGTTTTCGGATTGATGCCCACTCTGCTTTTACGGTGCTTTCTTGAGAAGCCACCAAAGCCTCGTATTTCAACGCCATCACCCGAAATAATTGCCTTACTTAGCTCGTCAATAATCACTTCAACAGAGCGTTTTGCCTCTGTACGCGATACATTACAAGTGTTTGAAATGAACTCAATAAGATCTGTTTTTTTCACAAATTTCTCAAAGAATAAGCCACCGCACGATACACAGTGGCTTGTCTGTTTATTTATTACTTATCTTTTGCTTGTTTAAGCAAGTCGCCAAAAGTTGAGCTGCCAGAACCTGATGCTTGCGCATTGTAATCATCCATTGCTGCTTTTTCTTCAACTGAATCTTTCGCTTTGATACTTAGTGCAATTTTTCTCGTTCTTCTGTCGATTTGAGTAATCACAACTTCCAGTTCTGCGCCTTGCTTGATCACCATTGAAGCGTCTTCAATGCGATCTTGTGAAATTTCAGAAACACGCAAGTAACCTGTAATGCCTTCAGCAAGCTCAAGAACAGCACCTCTTGTATCTACTTCAACAGCAATACCTTTAACGATTGAGCCTTTGCCATTAGAGTTTGCGTATTGAGAGAAATCATCTTCAACCATTTGCTTAATGCCTAGAGAAATACGCTCTTTTTCAGCATCAATGTTCAGGATTACAACTTCAAGTTCTTGACCTTTCGAGAAATCAGAAACGATTTGATCTGCAGATTGCTTCTCCCACGAGATATCAGCCAAATGAATCAAGCCATCAATGCCGCCCGGAAGACCAACAAATAAACCAAAGTCAGTGATTGACTTAACCACGACGTTAATCTTATCACCTTTGGTGAAATTACCTTCAAAAGATTCCCAAGGATTCTCTTGAGCTTGCTTCATACTTAGTGAAATACGGTGCTTAGCTTCTTGAACGTCTAATACAACTACCTCAACCTCTTGGCCCAATTTAACAAACTTAGAAGGTCTAGCATTGGCATTTGTCCAGTCCATTTCACTAACGTGAACAAGACCCTCAACACCAGCTTCAATACGTACAAACGCTCCGTAGTCCGTTAGGTTTGAAACTTCACCTATCACTTTTTTACCAATAGGAAGACGCTCTGAAATGCTATCCCAAGGACTTGGTGTTAGCTGCTTCAGACCAAGAGAAACACGCATCTTCTCTTTATCGTAATTAAGCACCTTAACAATAATCTTATCACCGATCGCAAGTTTCTCAGATGGGTGATTAACACGCTGCCACGAAATGTCTGTAATGTGAAGTAGGCCATCGATACCGCCCAAGTCAACAAAGGCGCCGTAATCAGCAAGGTTCTTAACGATACCTTCAATTTCTTTACCTTCTTCAAGTGTTTCAAGAAGCGCTTCTCTATCTGCAGAATTAACTTCTTGCATAACTGCTTTTCTTGAAATAACAATATTGTTTCTAACTTCGTCCATCTTAATAACGATGGCTTCAATTTCTTGACCTTGTAAATAATCAAAGTCTTTAACAGGTCTAACATCAACCAATGAGCCTGGTAAGAACGCTTTAATAACGCCGATATCAACAGTAAGGCCGCCTTTAACAACGCCTGTTACAATACCAGTAACTACTTCTTTAGAAGTCATTGCAGTTTCAAGCTCTTGCCACATCTTAATGCGCTTCGCTTTCTCACGAGAAAGAAGCGTGTGACCAAGACCATCGTCGATAGACTCAAGAGCCACTTCGACAACATCGCCTTCACTGATTTCCAGTTCGCCGTGTGCATCTTTGAATTGGTTTAGAGAGATAAAGCCTTCAGATTTAAGGCCAACATTAATAACCGCTTTTTCGCGATTCATGCTGACAACTGTGCCCATTAATAAGGCGCCGACTTTAACGTTTTGCTGAGTTTCGCTATTTTCAAATAGCTCGGAAAATGATTCTGACATATTATTTTTTATGATGTTGACCGGTAATCATTAAGCTCTTACGGTTTGCGCTTAATGCCTATCGGGTTAGTTAATTAGGAAGATTTGACCGCTCAAACTTCAATTAGCGCCATTACTCTTGCAATGACTTCATCAATCGTAAGACAAGTTGTGTCAATGATTAATGCATCTTCAGCAGGTATTAAAGGGGAGTGTTTGCGATTAGCATCGCGCTCATCTCTTTTTTTAACCTCTGCCAAAACATGCGAAATGTTACCAGCATTAGCACTACTTTGCAACTGTTTTAAGCGCCTCTGAGCGCGCTCCTGCGCACTTGCTGTTAAATAAACTTTATAGGGAGCATTGGGAAAAACCACAGTACCCATATCTCTGCCATCAGCAACCAAACCCGGCGCCTGTTCAAACTGTTGTTGCTTTTTTAAGAGTGCCACTCTCAATGATGCAATAACAGCAAGCTGTGAGGCCAACTCTGCCGTTTGCTCTGTGCGAAGTTCTTTGGATACCTCAACGCCGTCTAGGTAAACATTGAGTAGCTCTTGACCTTCAACAGACTCAAATTTTAAATCGAGTTTTTTAGCCAGTTCAACCAAGCCTTGCTCGTCATCAAAAGCGATATTTCTACTTTTGGAAGCGAGGGCAAAACCACGATAAATAGCACCAGAATCAAGAAGATTCCAATCCATTTTTCCAGCTACGATACGCGCTACACTGCCCTTGCCAACGCCGCTTGGGCCATCAAGAGTTAATACAGGAATAATTTCCAATTTACTCTGGCCTCATGTGTGGAAATAAAAGCACATCTCTAATTGACGGAGAATCGGTAAATAACATCACTAAGCGATCGATGCCAATACCTTCGCCCGCTGTTGGTGGCATGCCGTATTCTAAAGCGCGAATATAGTCAGCGTCGTAATGCATAGCCTCGTCATCGCCAGCATCTTTCTCACTCACCTGATCTCGGAATCGCTGTGCTTGGTCCTCGGCATCATTAAGCTCTGAGAAGCCATTAGCAATTTCACGACCACCAATAAACAATTCAAAGCGATCGGTAATAAACGGATTGTTATCGTTGCGCCGGGCCAATGGTGATACTTCTGTTGGATACTCGGTAATGAAGGTTGGCTGAATGAGCCTCTCTTCAACCGTTGCTTCAAAAATTTCAATTTGAATTTTGCCCAAACCCCAGTTGTCTTTAATATGGATACCCAGTTTTTCAGCAGTACTCTTTGCACTACCCTCTTGCAAATCAGCGGCTGTTAATGTTGGGTTGTGTTGTAGAATTGAATCAACCACGCTAAGGCGTGTAAACGGTTTTGAGAAGTCAAAGTCATCCCCTTGATAATGTATGTTTGCACTGCCACATACATCGACTGCAATGCCTCTAAAAAGCGTCTCAGTCAAATCCATCAGATCATGATAAGTGGCATAAGCTTGATAGAACTCAATCATTGTAAATTCAGGGTTATGACGAGTCGACAGACCTTCATTTCTGAAATTACGGTTGATTTCAAACACTCTATCCATACCGCCCACGACCAGACGCTTAAGGTAGAGTTCTGGCGCAATACGCAGGAATAAATCCATGTCTAGTGCGTTGTGATGAGTAACAAATGGTTTTGCCGTTGCACCGCCCGGAATGACTTGCATCATTGGCGTTTCAACTTCTAAGTAATCGTGTTCAATAAAAAAGTTACGAATATAGCCAACAATTGCACTGCGACGTTTAAAAACATCTCGCGACGTCTCATTCATGATTAGGTCTACATAGCGCTGCCGATAAATGGTTTCTTGATCTGAAAGGCCGTGAAATTTTTCTGGCAAAGGTCGCAGAGATTTAGTTAGTAGGCGAATGTCGCTTATTCTAATTGAGAGTTCGCCCGTCTTGGTTTTGAACAAAGTACCACTAGCGCCAATAATATCGCCAATATCCCACTTTTTGAACTGTTCGTTATAAAAACCCTCTTCCAATTCGTCACGAGTAACAAATAACTGAATTTGTCCAGTTGAATCTTGTAATTGCGCAAAACTGGCTTTACCCATGACACGTTTAAGCATCATTCGCCCTGCAACACAAACCTCTACAGCCTTCTCATCCAAATCTTCTTTGGATAAAGCATTGTATGCCTCAACAAGGTTTTTTGTATAATCCTGCGGCTTAAAATCATTAACGAAAGGGTTGCCCTGTTCACGTAAGGTTGCTAATTTTGATCTTCTTTCTGAAATTAATTTGTTTTCGTCTTCCACTTTATCTCGCTGTTATTCTTGTTGTTCTAATTCTGCTTGTGCCAAGGACTTCGCCTTTGCCAAATCTTTCTCTGCCAAATCATCCTTGCCAAGCTGTTTATAAACCGAGCCGCGGTTGTAATAAGCTTGATAAAAATCCTGATCAAGTTCGAGTGCTTTGCTCAAGTCTTTAATGGCTAATTTTTCTTTCGCTATTTTAATATAGGCATTGCCGCGGTTATAGTAAGCTGCAATGTATTTGTTATCAATTGCTAATGCCTTTGTGTAATTCTCTATTGCTGCAGAATTTTTATTCAAACGATCGTAGCAATTAGCAAGATTATTATATGCGCCAGCATCGTCTTTATTCAGGTCAAGGGCGCTTTCAAAATAGCCAATCGCCTCCTCAAAACTCTCTTTCTCTTGCGCCAAATACGCCAGGCAAAAATAGGCCTCAGCACTGTTAGGGTTGGCTGCAATTGCACTCGCCATGCTTTCGTGTGCTAAATCATTATTGCCCTGCTGTTGATGAAGATGGCCCAAATTAAGATGGGCGTTTGCCTTTAGTTCGCTGTCACCCGAAGGATGGACGGCAAGCGCATTCCAAGATTGAATGGCCAACGAAAGCTCACCTTGCTTTTGACGGCTGTAGGCGGTAACCATTAAATCACTAAGTTCTTGATCTGTATTCATTTTTATCGTTCAGCAAAAATCTCTCATAAAGAGCGTGTATTTTAGCCTCTGCAACAATGAGGATGTTTATTTTAATAGGCTTTTTGCCTTTTCTAAATCAACTTCTTCTTCAATTGTTTTTATCGCTTTTGATTTGGTTGAACGGAATAGCAGTATTAAGCAAATCAGCAAAAAAACAAAAGGTGAAAACCACAGTGCGTAAGTCGAGGTCTTTACAGGCGGCTTAAAAACAACAAAATCACCAAAGCGTTCAACCATAAAGCTGTGAATTTCATCATCCGTTTTACCGCTACTAATCAACTGTTTCACCTTCTCTCGCAGATCAAGAGCCAGAGAGGCATTGGAGCCGCCAATGCTTTGACCTTGGCAAACAGGACAGCGAATTTCATCAATTAAATTTTGATAGCGCTGCTCTTGTTTGACAGATGAAAACTCTTTTACGTCAATACTCTGTGCAGAAACACCTTGAATAAGTAAAAGTAGAAGTGCAAATTGAATAAAATAGCGCATTCAAATAGTTAGATACCTTGTATAAATCGGATAGCGATAATTTTAACGTATGCCACTTATCACCTTAGACAATATTTCCCTTAGATTTGCTGAGAAACCGGTTCTTTGCGATGTTAATGCCACCATTCACAAAGGTGACAAAATCGCACTAATTGGACGTAATGGCGAGGGTAAGTCGAGTTTTATGAAAGTATTGGCAGGTATTATTCAAGCTGACGATGGCAATCTAAAAATCAAAAACGGTACAAAAATAAGCTATTTAGAGCAATCCCCGCCTGAAGACAACGCCCAAACTTTGTTCGAAGTTGTCACCCAGGGTCTTGGTGACATTGGCGAACTGTTGGCCAAATACCAAACCTCTCTGAATAATGGCGATATTAATAAAAGCGCGGCCTACCAAGATGAAATTGAGAGAAAAGACGCTTGGCATTATTTGCACAAAATCGAGGTTATTCTAAATCGGTTTACGCTGGATCCAAGCGCAACACTAGAAACTCTTTCAGGCGGCTGGCGGCGGCGCGTTATGCTTGCTAAGGCATTAATTCAAGAGCCTGATTTATTATTACTGGACGAACCAACCAACCACATGGACATTGTGGCTATCTTAGATTTAGAAAAAATGCTTAAAGATTTTCATGGCACGTTGATGCTGATTAGCCATGATCGCTCTTTTGTACAAAGCATTGCCAACAAGGTGTTCGATTTAGATCGAGGCAATTTAGCAATTTTTGACTGCGGCTACCTGGATTACGTTAAACGCAAAGACAGTTTACTAAACGCCGAAGATTTGGCCAATGCAAGATTTGATAAAAAACTTGCTCAGGAAGAGACCTGGATTCGTCAAGGCATTAAGGCAAGACGAACAAGAAACGAAGGTCGTGTTAGAGCTCTACAAGAAATGCGACAAACCTTCGTCGGCAGACGTCAGCAACAAGGGAAAGCCAAAATTCACACACTTGAAGACGAACAACGCGTCTCTAAAGTTGTCTTCGAAGTTAAAAAAATCAGTTATCAAATTGGTGATTTAGAGCTTGTTAAAGATTTTTCAGCATTAATTTTGAAAGGTGAAAAAATTGGAATTATTGGTGGTAATGGCTCTGGAAAATCCACACTGATCCGCCTCCTATTAGGTCAGTTACAACCTGACAAGGGCAGCATTCGACGCTCAAAAACCATTGAACTTGCCTACTTTGATCAGATGAGGGAAATGCTTGAGCCGAACATGAAAGCAATGGATTTCGTTTCTGGTGGTCGAGATTATATTAATATAAATGGTAAAGACAAACATGTTATCGGTTATTTGCGTCAATTCCTATTCACAGGAAAACAAGCGATGGCGCCCATTCGAATGTTCTCTGGTGGTGAAAAAAATCGGCTGATGTTGGCTAAAATCTTATCACAACCCGCCAATTTGTTGGTACTTGACGAGCCAACTAACGATCTAGATGTAGAGACTTTAGAGTTACTCGAAGAAATGCTGGTTGATTACAGTGGCACCGTTATACTTATTTCGCACGATAGAACTTTCCTCAATAACATTGTCAGCTCGACTATTGTCATGGAAGGTGATGCTATTATCGAGCAATACATTGGTGGATACGACGATTATCTTCGACAGCGCTCCGAACAACTAAAGCTGAAAAGTAAAAGCAAAGGAACGACAGCTAACAATAAACCAGTAAAAGTACAAACCAAACTCTCATACAATGAACAACGTCAACTAAACGAGCTTCCCAGTAAAATCGAGGGACTTGAAAATAGCATTGCTGCCGCGCAAGAAGAATTATCAGATCCAGCTTTTTATCAAAATCCTGACGCTCAAAACCTGACCATTGAATTGAGTAAAATGGAACTCGAACTAGAACAGATGTACGATAAATGGAGTGAACTGGACAATGGATAAAAACAAAATACCTTTGATTGTCGACCTGGACCACACACTTATTGATACCGACCTTCTGATGGAGTCATCCAAAGGTGTTCTCGTTAAAGCCCCGTGGTTAATTTTTCATTACCTATACTGGCTTTCAAAAGGCAAGGGTTACTTGAAAGACCAATTGGTTAAGCGTTTTGAGATTAATATTGCGGAGCTGCCTTTTAACGAAACAGTAATCGCCTACATTGAAAAGAAAAAGAAGCTCGGGGTCACCGTAATATTAGCAACAGCGTCCCACAAAAACTACGCCTATGCTGTGGCCAAGCATTTAAAGATTTTTGACGATGTCATGGCGAGCAATAAAGACTTTAACCTTTCTAGCCACAACAAAGCTGAAAAACTCATTCAGCGCTTCGGCGAAGGTCAATTTGATTATATGGGCGATCACATGCGAGACTTGCCCGTGTGGGAGGCTTCGAACCTTGCAATCATTGTCAATGCCAGCAAGCGCATCATCAACAGCACGAATCACTTAAACACGTTCGTTCTATCAAAGAAAAGCGCATCAACTCCATAAGGAACACCCTCTCTCATCAAGCGTAAAGCGCCCTCTTAAAAACCAGCAACCAACAACTCTAAAGAGTACAATACGGTGAAAACAGAAAAAGCGGCTAGAAGCCCGAACAGCATGAGTTTATTAAAAGAAATTTGTTTTCCTAAAAAACGTCTATCCACAAACCAGATTACGTAGCTAACAACAAAAGCAATAAGCAGTAGTTTAAGAATGGGTGCCATGGAATGAATGTCCTTTTAAAAAAATTTAAAAAATATTTATTTGAAGCTTTCCAATATTTTAGCCGCCAACTTCTCATTAATACCAACTACTTTTTGTAATTCATCAAGGCTCGCCTTTTGAATCTCTTGCAAACCGCCAAAGTGATTGAGTAAGGCCGTACGCTTATTGGCGCCAATACCTTTTATTGCCTCAAGTGGAGAAGTGATTCGTTTTTTCGCTCTTTTTAAGCGGTGATTTTTTATCGCAAAACGATGCGACTCATCGCGAATGTGATTAATTAATAGCAATGCCGGGTCGTGTGGTGATAAATTAATACGCTTCACTTTTTCGTTTTCAATAACTATCAAGGTCTCTAGGCCGGCTTTCCTACCCTCGCCCTTCGCAACACCCACTAATTGAATCGATTTTATACCGATTGAATCCATCACCATAATTGCTTGATTGAGTTGACCCAAACCACCATCAATAAAAACAACACTAGGTAACGGTTTGTCGGCCTGTATAAGGCGAGAATATCGGCGAAAAACAGCTTGATTCATCGCAGCACAGTCATCACCGGGGGTAATATCTTTAATGTTAAATTGACGATATTTAGTTGTTTTTGGTAGGCCTTTTTCAAACACCACACAGGAGGCGGTTGTTGCCTCTCCCATCGTGTGACTGATATCAAAACACTCCATCCACTCAGGCAGCTCATCGAGAGCAAGTGTTTTTTGCAAAGATTCAAGCTGTGTTTTTTTGGTAAAACTGGACAATAGACGTTGCTTGAGAGATTCTTTGGCATTTAACATTGCAATCTGCAAAAAATGCTTTTTGTCGGCGCCTGGCGACTGAATAAATTGAGTCGATAATGCACTAGAAATAAGCATCTTATCGGTTAACTTATGGCTAACTATAATTTGCTTTGGTGTTTTTTTACCGAGGTAATATAAAGGTAAAAAAGCGCTCATTACAGCGCTACATTCTTTTTCAGCGGTATGTTTTGGAAAAAAACTCTCTGAGCCAATCTGTTTTCCGGAGCGCACAAACAGCACTTCAACACAATGTTTGTTAGCTTGCTCAACAACACAAACGACATCCATATCCGAGGAGAAATGAGAGCCATGTTGCTCTTGGATGGTGCGAAGCCCAATTAACTGATCTCGATAATTAGCCGCCGCTTCAAAATCCAGATCAATAGAGGCCTGCGTCATCTTGTCTGAAACATTATTCAACAACTTAGTGCCTTTTCCTTTTAAAAATAATACAACCATATCGACATCTTGCTGATATTTTTGATTCGATACTTTACCTACACAAGGCGCACTACAAAGTCCTATTTGGTATTCAAGACAGGGTCTAGATCTTGCCCGATAAAAGCTGTTAGCGCACTGTCTTACTTTGAATATTTTCTTTAAAAGAGCCAGAGCATCTCTAGCTACATAAGCAGAAGGGTAAGGCCCAAAATACTGATTTCCAGGAATTTTTTTGCCGCGATGAAGGCCAAGACGAGGATGCTCATCACCACTGATAAAGATGTAAGGGTAGCTCTTTGAATCCTTAAGAAGAATATTGTATTTGGGTTTATACTGTTTTATAAGGTCGTTTTCTAATAACAGCGCCTCGGTCTCTGTTTTAGTAAGGATGACTTCAAAAGTGTCAATTTGCTTTTTTAAAACACTTATTTTGTTGTGCGTCTTTGATTCTACAAAATATTGTGAAACTCTTTTTTTTAGATTTTTTGCCTTGCCAACATAGATTATTTTTTGCTTGCGATTGAGCATTTTATAAACACCTGGACTGGTACTCAAATACTTTAATTTGTCGTTTAATGCTTGCCCTGTCATTTCAATCAGAAGTCACTCAAAAGATAGTAAAATTGCGGTAAATTATTTATATCTACCATGAAAACTCTTAACAATATTTTAAAGGCATTTCTTTTAAACATTCTATTTATCGGTGTGGCATTTTCTGCGACCACCTGTCCTGCCCTATCAATTGACAAAAATTATATTTCCCCGGCGACTCAAGCTGAGGCAGTCATCGGCAACGCTCTATGCGCATTAATGCAACTTAAAGAAGACGGTGAATATCGATATCGTAATGTTTTGGCACTTATTGAACAACAAATTATTCCATTTATTGACATACCATACACCACAGAACTGGTTCTTGGTGAGCACTGGGACGGATTAAAGCCTGAAGAAATAAAGATTTTTGAGAACAGCCTAACAAAATCACTAATTGAGGACTATGTCAGTCTATTAGTCAACTACGACAAATTCGAAAGCATCTACGTTGAGGTTGACAAAAATATCATTCTCAAAGGCAACAAGTCTGAAATAAAGATATACACCTCTACTGGTAGCGACAGAGAGGTGACTGCAATTACTCTAAAAATGGTGCGTAATAATAGCCGTTGGCGTGTTTACGACCTGATTTATCAAAGCATCAGTATCTTAAATATTGAACGAATGAGCTACGGTGCTAAAATCCATCGTTATGGCTTATACAATTTTCTTCAAAAAATTAAATAATGTACAAACTGGTTATTCAAGGCGGAACGCCTCTTAACGGAGAGATTAGGGCGTCTGGTTCAAAAAACGCCTCCCTACCAATATTTTTCTCATCGATTCTTGCAGACGAGCCCTTAAAACTTTCAAATACACCGCAATTAAGCGACATTTCAACGACGCTACGACTGTTGATGGATATGGGTGCACATTTTATTTTAGAGGCCGACAGTTCAATTCTCATTGACTCTTCAAACCTCACAAACCTAGTTGCGGATTATTCGCTCGTTAAAACAATGCGCGCCTCAATTCTCTCTCTTGGCCCTATGTTGGCAAAATATAAAGAGGCAACAATTTCATTGCCTGGAGGTTGCGCCATTGGCACTCGCCCCGTTGACTTGCATCTGAAAGCATTGGAAGAAATGGGTGCCAACATTGAAGTAAAGAATGGCTACATTTACGCCAGTACGAAAAAATTAGTTGGCTGTCAAATCAACTTTGACTTGGTGTCGGTCACGGCAACCGAAAATGTTCTGATGGCTGCAACCTTGGCGGAGGGTGTAACAACTATTAATAACGCAGCCCAAGAGCCGGAAGTGACAGATTTGGTTTACTGCTTACGCCAAATGGGTGCAAAAATAACCGGTGAAAATACATCAACTCTCGTTGTCGAAGGCGTTGATCGCCTTAATGGTACAGAATACAACATCTGCCCAGATAGGATCGAAGCGGGTACTTATTTGGTAGCTGCAGCAATTACTGGTGGCTGTATCACCGTAAAAAACATCCAACCTGATGCGATGCGCGCCGTCATTGGCAAGTTGATAGAAACTGGCGCGGATATCCAGACCAATGAAAATTCTATCAAGCTAGACATGAAAGGCAGACGGCCTAAAGCCGTGAACGTCAGAACAAGCCCACACCCAAATTTTCCAACTGACATGCAAGCACAATTTGTCGCCCTCAATGCCATTGCACAAGGCAGTAGTACGGTTACTGAAACCATTTTTGAAAATCGCTTTATGCATGTCCCTGAGTTATGCCGAATGGGCGCAGACCTCAAACTGCAAGGTAACACAGTTGTATGTAAAGGGGTAAAATCGCTCTCTGGCGCGAATTTGATGGCAACCGACCTAAGGGCATCTGCCAGTCTAGTATTGGCAGGCGTTGCTACACAAGGAACAACCACCATCGAGCGTGTTTATCACCTCGATCGCGGTTATGAATCCATTGAAGAAAAATTTAAAATGCTAGGCGCGAATATCGAGCGTGTTCAGCATTAACTTTTACGTAAAGGTCTCATGTTAACAATCGCCCTTTCAAAAGGCAGAATATTAGAGCAAACGCTTCCTCTTCTGGAAAAAGCGGGTCTTGTTGTCTCTGCTGAAGAACTGAAAAGCAGAAAACTCATTCTTGACACCAATCTTGAAGATGTTAAAGTCATCATTATCAGGGCTAGTGATGTCCCTGTTTTTGTTCAGCACGGCGCTGCAGACATCGGTATTGCAGGCAAGGATGTTTTGCTTGAACACGGCGCTAATGGGCTTTTTGAGTTGCTAGACCTAGGCATTGCCAAATGTCGTCTTATGGTTGCGGCAGAGCCAAGTCAAGACTTAAATCAAAGCACCCTTAAAATCGCAACAAAATACGTTAACTCCACTAAACAATATTTTCAAGCCAAAGGTCAGCAAGTAGAAGTTATCAAGCTTTATGGCGCGATGGAACTTGCCCCAATCGTTGGCCTGGCACACTGCATCGTTGACTTGGTTGATACTGGAAACACACTCAAAGCCAATGGCCTGGTTCCTCTTGATCACATTCACGATATCAGTTCACGTTTGGTGGTTAATTCTGCTTCGTTTAATACCAAGCATACAGAGATAAAAGATTGGGTGAGGCGTATTGAGAAGAGTTTATGATAACCAAACTGTCCTCTCAACAATCGGACTTCAATGAAAAACTTGGCTCTCTATTGGCCTGGGAAGGTGTCTCCAATAAAGAGGTAGTATCAACTGTTGACAACATTATTTCGTCAATTAGAGCAGATGGCGACAAGGCTTTAGTCAATTACTCTATCCAATTTGACGGTGTTAAGGCAACATCGATGGCTGATTTAACGGTTAGCCAAAACGAGCTAAAAGAGGCTTTTGATACATTAAATAGCAAAGAAAAAGAAGCACTAACAACGGCAGCTGACAGAGTTAAGAACTATCACCAGAAACAAACTCAGAAGACGTGGACGTATACTGAGAGCGATGGTACTATGCTGGGGCAGAAAATTACCCCTTTGGATAGAGTTGGTCTGTATGTTCCTGGTGGCAAAGCAGCCTATCCTTCCTCAGTACTGATGAACGCTATTCCGGCAAAAGTTGCTGGCGTTGAAGAGCTTATTATGGTGGTTCCTACGCCGGGTGGCAAAGTTAATCAATTGGTGCTCGCAGCGGCCCATATTGCTGGCGTTGACCAGGTATTTACTGTTGGTGGTGCACAGGCGATTGCGGCACTCGCTTACGGCACCGAGAGTGTACCAAAAGTGGACAAAATCGTAGGACCTGGCAACATCTATGTTGCCACGGCTAAACGTGCTGTTTTCGGCCAAGTTGGCATTGACATGATTGCCGGCCCTTCTGAAATACTGGTCATTTGTGATGGCAATACCAATCCTGACTGGATTGCAATGGACTTGTTCTCCCAAGCCGAACACGACGAAGATGCACAATCTATTTTATTATGCCCGAGTCAATCATTTATTGATCGGGTTGAAGAGAGCATCAAGAAGCTCTTACCAACCATGGATAGACAAGACATTATCCGCACAGCACTAAAAGATCGTGGCGCTTTGATTTGCACTCAAGACATAGCTGAAGCCATTAAGATCTCAAACACCATCGCACCGGAACATTTAGAACTCTCAGTTGACAATCCTGAGTCACTGCTTGACGACATCAAACATGCGGGTGCTATTTTCTTGGGTAAATACACCTGTGAAGCGCTAGGTGATTATTGCGCAGGCCCGAATCACGTCCTGCCAACATCTGGCACTGCACGCTTCTCTTCCCCTTTGGGTGTTTATGACTTCCAAAAGAAATCAAGCTTGATTATGGTGTCCAGCGAAGGCGCAAATACTTTAGGGAAAATTGCAGCAACACTTGCTGAGGGCGAAGGCCTGCAAGCCCACGCTGAATCTGCAAGGTATCGAATTAAAAACTAAATAGCTGAATGTGTGCTTACACTGAATTATCGTTAAGCTTAAGCCAACCTTCAACTAACAACCCTTGTTAACAATTATAGCTAATTGATCAGCCAGCGGAATTTCCCTACCTATGTCGATACTCATACCAAGGCAGTAAGGCGCCAATCTCTTCTTCGGTCATTGATTACGTTAACTCGGACTTAGTGTCCTCAAGTACTTCACTGAGACAACATGATTTCAGCGATGCTTTTGAGCAACATTTGAGAATCACCAGGTGGTTTTGAAAAAGAGTTTTACTAATCGACTCTAAATCTCTGTTGCTACTTTCAGACCATCGAAAACAGCCTCTTCAACAGAGCGTGGTTGAAGACAATCACCTATCCTTATAACCTGAGAGTCGCAATTAACGATCGAATCGGCTAAGCTTGAATTGCTGTTATAGCCATGTGCGATAACCAGAGTGCCCACATCTTCAAAAACAATAGGCTCATGACTGGTGATATGTTGAAAAAAAACGGACCTCTCAACACTGCCAAACAAGCGAGCGAAGGGAGTAATTTCCACACCCAATCGATGCAGTTTGGCAATCCAGGCATCTCTGACAATTGATTGAATATGTTCGCCGGCAACAAAACCATTAACTGCCAAGCGTACATAACAACCCTCTTTTGCTAATTTTTCTGCCACACCCAGTCCAGTCCAATCACAACGCCAGTCGGCAATCACTACAGAATTGGCTGTTTTTACATCATTCTCAATAATATCATGGGCATAAATTATGTCCGTTTTGTCATCCAGTTCAAGGTTCGCTTTACGTGGCACTGAGCCACTTGCCATAATAACAATATCAGCAGCAAATTCAGTCACTGTTTGAACGGTCACTTCTTGGTTGAGGTGAAACTTGGCAGTTGTGCCCTGCAATTCTCGTGTCAAATTAGTGGCAACACCGCCAAATTCTTCTCTTCCAGGAAGTTGTTGTGCCATTAATACATTACCTCCCAATTGCGCACTTTTTTCGAAAATTTCAACAATATGTCCACGACTAGCAGCAACGATTGCGGCTTTCATGCCAGCAGGCCCACCACCAACAACCATGATTTTTTTTATCTTGTTTACAGGCATCAACTTACCATAAACCCTCTCACGGCCACTTTCTGGATACTGAATGCAAGAGACAGGAAAATGCGCGAGGCGATGGCCAACACAAGCCTGATTACAGGCTACGCAGGCGCGAATATCATCGCTGCGTCCATTTTCAGCCTTGAGAGCAAACTCAGGATCTGCTATAAAGGGTCTTACCATTGCACAAAAGTCAGCAACCCCTTCAGCAATCATTTTTTCAGCATCTTGAGGCTGGTTAATACGACCACCGAGAATCACAGGCTTACTGACGTTTTGCTTAATCTTTTTAGCAAATGGTGCTGCATACAACGGTTCAACTTCCATTGGTGGAAAAACTCGAATCCAGCCATAAGGTGTTGCTGAAGAACTAGCGATAACATTAAAGTAATCCACCAGTTGCTCCTCATCTATCGCCTTGCAGATCTTCAGCATGGCATCAGCGTCTAAACCCAACCCGTCTAATTCATCACCCGATATGCGAATTCCGATGACAAAGTCAGCATTCACTTTCGCTCGAGTACGAGTTAATATTTCAGTTAAAAACCGCAGACGGTTTTCCAAGCTACCACCAAACTCATCCTCGCGTTGATTGGTTAATGGGTTCATAAATTGCGAAACCAAATAGCCCATTCCTGCAAGGATTTCAACGCCGTCACAACCCGCTTTCTGCAAACGCAAAGCGGCCTCAACATAAGCCTCGATAATCTCATAAACCATGGCTGTTGACATTACTCTTGGCACAATACGGTAGCGTTCATCGGGAATTATCGAGGGCGCCCAAGCAATAGACTGACTACCATCAAGAGAAATTCGCACCGCTCTTCCAGCATGAAATAATTGCCCAAAAACCTTACAATCATGCTGATGACAAGTGGCCACAAGCTTTGAGATGCCAGGTATACATTCATCGGAGCCAAGATAAATAAACTGCTGGGGAAAAGCGTAAGTCTCGTGTACTGTAGCACTTTCAAGAATAATCAACCCTGCACCACCACGTGCTCTCGCTTCATGATAAGCAATTAAATCATCCGTGACTTTACCATCGTGCCCAAGGGTTGTGCCGTGAGGGCCAAAAATAACACGGTTTTTTAGCTCAATCGCCCCTATCTTGGCAGGAGAAAACAAGCTTGGAAAACGATTCATATTAGGTAAATAATTTTATTGAGTGGTATTAAATTTTTTATTGTGAGTTTACATTTTCTGCAATATAATTTCCACATAATTTATTGCAAAACAATTGCGAGCATGACAATGAGTGCAAATAACAATCAACAAGATCCGTGGTTTAGTAAAGAATGGCTAAAACGCATTGAGCAAGGTGTCGAGAGCTCAACAGGGTTGCCGAATGCACTTTATACCGAGCCTGATTTCCTAAAATTTGAAAACGACAAACTTCTACCAAGCGCTTGGATTCTTGCTGGCTTTGTGCATCAAGTACCCAATAAGGGTGACATTGTCCCAATCACCCTAACTGAAAAACCCCTAATACTCCTTCAGGATGATCACGGTGATATTCAAGTTTATCATAATGCATGCCCCCATCGCGGTGCTAAACTAGTTGCCGCCGAGTCCTCAGAAGCAAGCGTTATGGTGTGCCCTAATCATTGTTGGACCTATGGCTTAGATGGAAAAATACAAGGGCGACCGCATTTTTTTGGTGGTGGAAAACACGACATTCACAAACCGGGAGAAGGTCCTCAAGGTTTAAAGCCTGTTCGCTCTGCCGTTTGGCATGATTTGGTATTTGTTAACCTAGATGGCAGTGCTGGAGCTTTTGATGAATATATCAAGCCAATGGCTGACCGACTCAAAGATTATGATATGGCCAGTCTACGCCATGCTGGCGTACTTGAATGGCGGATTAATTGTAACTGGAAACTGGTCCATGAAAATTTTATCGAGCCTTATCATGTATTTTCAGTGCATCCAGGACTTCTTAAATTTGGACCAATGGACACACGCCGCGCCTCCGAACACGAAGCACATTGCTTTTTCAATGACTACCAATTTCCAACCGCAGATGAGAACAGAGGTGATGGCTTACCACAATTTCCAAATCCAACAAAAATCACGAAAAAACAGGTTCTTTGGTTTCATTTATTTCCAACATTATCGTTAGAAATATTCCCCAATCAAATGGCAGTTTGGGAATTGATACCAATATCACCTGAAGAGACTTTGGAACGCATTCATGTTTATCTGATTGGCGGTGCTACCACCTCGAAAGAGTTTGATAAAGGAAGGAAAAAGGTTTTTGACACTTGGCAAGAGCTTAACGAGGAAGATATTGGCGTTATTGAGCGCATGCAGCAAGGGCGTCACTCGCCTGGCTTTGATGGAGGGACCTTATCACCATTTTGGGATAGTGCTATTCAGCATTACGCTCGACTCATGGCTAAGGCGGTCAAATCAAAAAATGACGAAAAAGAATCTAGTTAAAGATTAGAGTAATAGTTTGCTAAATTTTATCAATAGCCGTTTTCATGCGCTCGAGCGCTCGACCAATATTTTTAATCGAGTTAGCGTAAGAAAGCCGTAGAAAACCGTCGCCGTATTTTCCGAAGGCACTTCCAGATAACAGCGCTACGCTTGCCTCATGAAGGAAATAATTTTCTAATTCATTCGAGTTCATTCCTAGCTCACAAACATTAGGAAAAACATAAAAAGCCCCTTTTGGCATGACACAGCTAACACCGGGCAATTTATTGAGGCCGGCAACGATAAAGTCACGGCGTTGTCTAAAAGTTTCGACCATAGCGTCTACTTCTGTCGTTGGGCCCTGTAGCGCTGCAACACCAGCATATTGGGTAAAAGGAGCAGTACAAGAATTACTGTTAACCATTAACCTTTCCACCTTTATTGCCAAGTCCTCTGGCATTACGCCAAATCCAAGACGCCAACCGGTCATGGCGTAGGTCTTGGAAAAACCGTCTAATAAAATGGTACGTTCTTGCATATCTGCTAGAGAATAAATACTGTGGTGCTGGCAGTCGTCAAAGAGGATGTTTTTATAGACTTCATCGCTCAACACCATGATATTGCGCTCTCTGGCAATCTTTGCCACCAACTCAATATCGGCTGCAGATAAAACACCACCGGTTGGGTTGTGTGGTGAATTAAGGATAATTAGGCGAGTTCGCTCATTAATAAGTGAGCAAAATTCATTGTGATCGAAGCTGAAATTCTTTTCCTCTCGCAAGGGCAAAGGCACGGCTTTAGCGCCGACAAAATTAATCATTGATTCATAAATAGGGAAGCCTGGATTCGGATAAATGACTTCATCTCCAGCCTCAATCAAAGCCAATATGACAAAAAACAGTATTGGTTTTGCTCCCGGCGTTACAACAATATTGTGCAAATTCGGAGCCAACCCTCGGCGTGATGCGACTTCTCTAACGATTGCTTCTTTTAAAGGCAGAATGCCGCTCGAGGCACAATAATGCGTCTGACCATCACGTAACGCAGCAACGCCCGCTTCGATAATGTGTTTGGGTGTGGGGAAATCAGGCTCACCAATCTGTAGGTAGATCATGTCCTTGCCTTGAGCTTCCAGAGCTTTTGCCTTGGCCATCACTTCAAAAGCAGTCTCAGTACCTAAGCGTGACATTCTTTTGGCAAACTTCATGTGATCAATCTTAGGATTAATTATCTTAAATCATTTAGCACAACATTTAAGTTCTACGCTTGCGGTGATAAGCCAGCAAGTTAGTGATTTCAAAAACAATGGTTGCCGCAGCCAAAGAGGTCAATTCCGCATGATCATAAGCCGGGGCAACTTCCACAACATCTGCTGAAATAATATTTAACCCTGCCAAGCCACGCAAAACACCGAGCAACTCTCGAGATGACATGCCTGCAATTTCAGGCGTACCAGTACCAGGCGCATGAGCAGGGTCTAGTACATCAATATCGATTGATAAATACATTGGATGATCTCCGACACGATCCCTAATACGTTTCACAACATGATCAACACCTTTGTCTTGAAACTCATCGCAATGAATGACTTTAAAGCCTAATTCCTCGTCATTTTTAAGATCATCTCGGCTGTACAAGGGTCCTCGAATGCCCACGTGCATTGAAGCACTTTCAAGGAAAAGTTTTTCCTCGGCTGCTCGGCGAAACGGTGTGCCATGTGTATAGGGCGCACCATAATAGGTATCCCACGTATCTAAGTGCGCATCAAAGTGAACCAATGCAACCGGTCCATGATAATGATTAACCGCACGAAGCAGTGGCAAGGCAATCGTATGGTCACCACCCAAGCTAATAATCGTGTCCACTTTACCCAATAAGTCTGTAGCAGCTGTTTGAATTTCTATCACTGCTTTTTCAATATTATAGGGGTTACAAGCAATATCTCCAGCATCGGCAACTTGTTGCTCAGCAAAGGGTTCGGTGTCATAAGCGGGGTGATACTGAGTGCGGAGATGTCTTGAGGCTTGACGGATGGCTTGTGGTCCGAATCTAGCGCCAGGTCGATAACTGGTTCCTGCATCAAATGGAATACCTACAATGGCCACATCACAGTGAGAGACGTCACGCAGTTCGGGTAACCTAGCAAAGGTGGATGGGCCAGCAAAACGCGGAACGACCGTACCACTGACAGGTTGAATGGGTGTGTTATCTGAATCGCTCATTTTTCTCCTCTGTATAAAAATAACTTATTAATTGTCACTTAAAAAATAGGCTTACTCGGCCAATTCATGAAAAGGCAATCGTGGCGCAGTAACCGTATGACCAGTCAAGCTAATCAAATTCTATTCTTTTTTAGAATTAATGTCAACAACATTCAAATCTAATCTTATCATAGCACTTATTGTCATTGGAGGGGTACCTCACAGATTGTTGTGGATGGCTTGATAATAACCATTTTCCTCAATAATTTTGATAGGTATGTCAAACAGGTTTGATAATTTTTCATTGGTAAACAGGACTTTTTTAGCATCATTAGCAATAATTTTTCCTTGTTTAATAAATATCACTCGCTCCACTTCTGGCGGAATTTCATGAATATGGTGGGTTACAAGGATCAGTTTTTTTCCCACACTCATCAATCCCCGAATCGTTTCTAAGTATTGAAAACAGGCGCTGATATCAAGGCCGCTGGTTGGCTCATCAAGCACCAATACTTGAGGGTTGTGCACTAAGGCGCGGCCGAGTAGAAATCGACGCTGCTCACCCGTTGACATTGATGAAAATGTACGCTCCTGTATATGGGAAATACCCAGCTGTTCTGCAATTTCATATGCTCGTTGAATTTTTTCATCGCTAAACACTTGATGCTGCCAAATGCCATCACTGGCATAAAAACCGGACAAGAGCACGTACAAACCGATAGTATCACCAGAATAGTTTTGCTGCAAAGATTGAGAAACAATACCAAGACGAGAGCGCAGCTCTTGCACGTTCCAACGCTCCTTACCAAACAGCTTAACGTAACTATCTTTAGCAACCACAGGATAAAAATCACGATTAATTAATTTCAATAAAGTGGTTTTACCAGCGCCATTGGGACCTAGTATTGCAGTATTGTATGCACTGTTGATCTCAAGGCTTAAACGACTAAAAACCTTTGTGCCTCCTTGAAACAAAGTGGCATTTTTGATTTCAATAATGTTTTGCATAAATGATTATTAACTATTATAAATCAACAAGCTAATCCAATAAAATTGTTAGAATTTCCTCTAAAGTCTTCTTCTTCTTTGCAGCAATAGGTACGGTAGCATCTTGAGAGGGATGGCCAACGGCAAGAATCATCACCGCTCGATTCGATTCTGGTCTTTCACATATTTCATTTAAAAAACGCATTGGATTAGGGGTGTGTGTCAAAGACACCAAACCCGATTGGTGAAGTGCGGTAATCAAAACACCAACGGCAATACCAACACTTTCAGTCACATAATAGTGTTTAACCTTTTTAGCATTGTCATCAACGCCATACCGTTCAGCAAAAACAACAATAAGCCAGGGTGCTTTTTCTAAGTGGGCTTTGGTTGCATCAGTACCTATCGGCTCAAGGGCGCTTATCCACTCATCTCCGCCTTTTCCTGAGTAAAAATTCTGCTCTTCAACTTCGGCCGCTTCGCGTATTTTTTGTTTAAGGTTTTTATTGGCTATTGCTACAAAATGCCAAGGTTGTTGGTTTGCGCCACTGGGCGAAAAACCCGCGGCACGAATACAGGCCTCAATAACAGATAGATCAACTGCTCGTTCTGAAAAATGACGTACAGTATGGCGCTTAGCCATGAGTTTTGAAAATGAAATTGCCGCCCGTAAAGCCTCTTCATCGCTTAATTCAATACGATCGGGTAAGGGGATTGGATAATAACCTCGCCCAGCATGGGTGGTTTTTTTTCTTGACATAAAATATTTCTTGCATACAGAGTTCAAGAAGTATAACCTTTGGAGGTAGTTCTTTCAAAAAACTCTACGATACTCACTGATTGCCACCCTATCGGCTGCAATATCGATTCGCTCAATTTCCTCAAATGAAATCCATGATAAAGACTCGGCTTCATTATTTTGAATTTCTCCAGACCACTTATGAATAGCATAATAATGGATTTTTTGAAACTCTTCAGACCGATGAAATAAAGTACAAACATAATGGTAATTAACAGGCTTAATACCAAGCTCCTCATCTAATTCACGCAATAAAGCTTGTTCGACAGACTCACCCTTTTCGCAATGCCCTCCCGGAATGGCCATCAAACCAGGATCGCCCTTCTTTGTTAATTTTCTCTTTTCAAGAAGCATTTCACCATCTCGCAATAAAATAAACGAAACGCACTCAAATATTTTCATCAAGCTTTACCCAAATTCTTAAATGGTAATTTTGGCATTAGCTGAGACAACAGCATACCCACCAACATCAATGAGCAGCCAATCAAACCTCTAGCAGGAAGTTGCTCATCTAACAGCAACCAACCACCTAGTAAGGCAAATGCACCCTCAAGGCTAAGAATGATAGCCGCATGGGATGAATGCGCATGTTGCTGAGCAACTACTTGTAGCGTATAGGCTACACCTGTTGACATAACACCAGCATAAAGAAGAGGAATTGCTGTAGCAACAATCATTGCCCAAGTAATTAACTCCAATGAGATTGCCACAACCAAACTCAAAACAGCTGCCACAAAAAACTGAATAATGGAGAGTTTGATAGGGTCCATTTTTTTGGCTAAAAAACCAATAATCAATACATGGCCAGCAAAGAAAACAGCACACACCAGCTCTAAAAGATCGCCCTTGAGTTCTAAAGAATTAGCAAAATTTAAGCTAAAACCATCAGAAAAACTAAGTAGATAAAGACCCGCAAGTGCCATTGTGGCCCCAAGCCATGTGCCTGAACTTGTTCTTTGACCAAAAAATAAACCTATTAAAGGCACAAAGAAAATATAAAGCCCGGTGATAAATCCAGCTTTACCAGCAGTCGTATATTGGATACCCACTTGTTGAAAGGCTGCACCACCAAAGAGTAATATTCCAGCCAAAGAGCCTGCAATCAATAACTTTTTCGTAGACGTTGGCGCCTTGTCTGATTTTTTTGGTTTTTTAGAAAAAAACCATACAACAGGCACAAGGGCCAAAGCACCAATAAAGAATCGTATAGCATTAAAAAAATGTGGCCCCATGGTTTCCATTCCTACCCGCTGGGCCACAAATGCAAAGCCCCAAATGGCGGCCGCGATAAGCATGAGTATATCTGCTCTAATTGCTTGTGTTTTCATCTTAATAATGGCTCATGTTGGCTTAATAATTGCCGGCTATTTTACTCACAAAACTCTCTTTCTGAACGCCTACGTTCTATTATATGTATCGCTGACAAAAGCTCGTCTCTCTCGCTATAAGCCGTGCGAATGTGACGCTTACCTGAAGTTGGATCAAATTCACGTCGAGCATGCAATATGCGCCTATTATCAACAAAAGCAACATCGCCTTTTATCAATTTTCTCTGCACTTGATTTTGCCGGGTTTCCTTTAAAATAGTGTAGATTTTATAAGCAGCAAAGAATTCTGGCAGACGATGGAAATCAACACAAACTGGCTCACGTAAAGGCATAGCATCATGAATTGTAGTGACATTACCTTGCGAATCTAGGATGAATATTGGCGTATTCCAACAGTATTTACTGACTAAGGTACGGCTCGCATAATGCCATGGCGTTGTTGCAAGAATATCAAACTCTTTGGGGTACTGTTTACGCATAATCTCAGCAATATAATAACCATCTACCCAATAACTTTCACCGCCATTTGTCGTATTTTCAACGCATTGAAATACTTGCAACCCTGGAATATACTCTCTTGTTGGTGCATCATTGTGAGGCTCAAGTGCCATTCCACGATAAGCCAAGTATTCACCTTCGGGTTTAGCCTTAATTTCAAATATACGACCCCAATTCATATCTCTCAATAAACCAATTTGTGCTGATATTTTTTCAAAGCTATCAATATCTTGCGCCATATCGGTAACAATTGCTAGGCCTTTTTTGCGGATGGTAGTTAAAAAATCATAACGAACATCTTCGTTATCAATAACCGCTGCAGCTGAAAAAATAGGTAATTGCTCTTCAAGGTTTTGATCCCAAGTTTCAACTTCCCACCGGTCAACGGGTCTGACACCATTAAAATAATCAAAATGGCGCAACCAACCTGGATGGTAATGACTTTGGAAGTCATCTTCCCAATCTACAAGAAGTCCGCCTTGCGAGCTAATTGAAACAGAAAGTGGACTAATATCCAAGGGCACCTCTCTCAACAAAAATATGCGTTCACGGGAAACGCTATCCACGCTTCGTTCTGACGAGTCATTGTCCCTCAACCAAATGTGATGAAAACGACTGCGGCGGCCGTCCGACCATGTAACACTCACATAATTATCAGTTATTGATGCATTTTCCAAGAGATAATTCATTGAATAAAACTCAAAGTCAGGGGTTGCTATTGGCGCTTTTTTCATTCTAACTCCCGCATAATTACACCAATAGGTTAAAGCTTGTAATCGGACTCATGCTTTTCAACCATTCTCATCCATCCATCCCACTCTATTGAGCCATCATAATGGTACTCTGTTGAGGTACGCATATCTTCCCATGTCGCGCTCGCTTCCTCATCAGGGATAACCAACAAAGGTTCACCACAACTCATAGCCGCTGCTTGAGCATCACAAGCTTGAGAAAGATAAAAAGCTAAAAAGAAAGCCTCGGCCGGGTCTTTGCCAATGGCATAAAAACCGTGATTGTGAGCGATAATAACCTGATTGCCTGCAAAAGCTTTAGCAAATTTAGAGCGAAAATTCTCATCCTCATTAAAAATATAAGGCCAGTAGTTCAGCCTAGGAATGATATAGAGCGCTGCTTGGGTCACCGGCATTAAGCCACATTGCAACATAGATATTGTCAGTACGGCTTTAGAGTGTGCGTGAATCATACAGTTGATTTGTGCTTGACTTTCAAAAATAGGCACGCATAAATTGAGTATGCCCGCATTCAGACCGCCCAGTTTTCCGTGCACCAGCTTCTCACCAGAATGCACATCCACACCCGCAAAATCGCAGCGCAACAACTCACTTGCTTTAACGTCACCAAAAAATGAGCCCAACCGATGGGTTAAAAAGTGATTTGGATTGTCAGAGCAACGTAGCATCAATGCTTGATTAGCCGCATCCGACATCCGGTGTATGGTCATTAAACGATACAGTGCTGCCAATTTAAGCCGATCAGCCCATTCATCCTCACTGAACTGAGTATGCATCAGTTTTGTCATAAAAAACCCCTTATGTGTTTGTTTTCAGGCCAGTCAGTTAAGAAAAAAAAGAGCCGTCAAGCCTAAACGATTCTGCGGCATTCTAATACGGTTTTTTTTACCTGTCAACCAGAAAAACAATACTTAATAAATCAGTCTTTCTACTTTTTAACAATGTCTTGGACGTAAGTGCTAGATTTGCTTGAATAGTATAATGGTATCGCTAAAGTAGAACCACACCACAAACATACACTTATTAAACTCTGACATATCAAACATGCCCAGAGCTTCGCGAATTGTGTTGTGCTTGTCATGAGTATTACTGTTGTACAACCTAGCAATGGCCATGGCATTCTAGCCTCCTAAGACTGAACCAAGTGCTCTATGACGACTGGCTAATTTAGAATGCAATAATAGCTTGGGTCGAACAAGAAGTGCTCGACGCTTAAATAACCAAGAATTTACTTTTCGTAATTGTTTATTCAATATCCACAAAATAAACAGATAACTGACGTCAAAAAATTAACCAAGTAATAACACAGTTAGTGTTAGATTTAGCTAAGTCTAACTATGACTTTCTTGCTAAAGATGTGCTGTACCATGCGTGAACAAAAAGCGTTAGAATAACAATTGTGCCGCCAACAAGTGCGTTAGAAGAAGGCACTTCACTTAGTACAATCCAGGCGATCAATATCCCTAAAACCGTCTCAAGTGGCATAATCATTCCGGCTTCGGCTGCTGGAATGTAGCTGAGTGCTACAACAATCATAGTAAAAGATATTGACATAATAACACCCGACGCCACAATGTAGATCATAGCATTGGTTGTTAAAGTAAGCGAATCTGCAAAAACAAAGGCGATACATGCGGCCACCAAGCCACCAACAATATTTGTTGGTACCATGTCAACCTCTTTGTATTTTCGTATAAGGGTGAAAGTAATACCCATTATGATCGAAGTGAGCAATGCATAAATATCGCCTTTAAGGTTGGAACCACCAAAATTCTCGCTCATGACAATGTAAATACCGATAAAAACAATCGCCATTGATATTAAAGTCATAAGGCCGACTTTTTCTTTAAGCATAATCCAAGCCACAATCGCAATCATCACCGGCGAGGTACTAATAATAATAAGAGTGTTAGCTATCGAAGTATATTCAATGGCAAACAAAAAAGTGCCCGCACATATACCACTTAAAAGTCCTATTAGCAATCCTCCTTTACCGGTCTCCCTGCAAATCTTAAGCGTCTGTGAACCGTGCATCACCCAAACAATGATAGCAACGCCAATTGCATAAGAAAGGCCCCGCCAGAACAAAAGTGCCCAACTATCAGAATCCGCTAATCGTATCAAGACTGAGTCTGGGCTTAAAATAATCACCCCTAAAACAGTAATTAATATTCCTTTTAAATGTTTCGACATAATTTTAGAGAGCCCTTTTAAAGAATAAAGAAAAGCGTTATCGGCAATACGATTAGACTGCCCATATTACCCATCATCACAATGGTTGCAACGGTTTTTGGTTGTTGCTGGTATTTCTCAGCCATCATATGATTAAGCACCGCTGGTGGTAAGACGCTAAACAAGATTAACTGCTGATAATACAAGCTTTCAAACTCAAACACATTAACCATTATTAGTGCAATAGTTAAACCCGATAAAGGACATAACACAGAACCTATAACACCCAGTTTCCAATCATCAAAATCAACGCCAATTAAGCGCACACCCAAAGTAAACAGTAGCAAAGGAATGGCGGCTTGGCCTAATAAATCCAGTGTTTTAATAGCTGGAGTCCACAGTTCAAAACCAATAAGATTAACCAGCAAGCCCGCCACTATTGCCAGCAACACTGGCGATCTAACAACAGACAGTAAGTTTGAGCGGCGAGACAATAAAGACACCCCTAAAGTGAAATGCAAAAGCATTTCAATTGCAAACAAAACGACCGCTGCACCAAGAGCCACTTCACCGAAAGCCAATACTGCAATTGGTAATCCAATATTGCCAGTGTTGTTAAACATCATTGGCGGTACAAATGTTTTGACGCTAACACCCAATACCTTGGCAACTAACCAAGCAATACAACCAGAACCAAGAATAATCAATACAGCGGCTATCGCTAATTCTTGATAATTTTGCAGATGAAAGGATTCTTTTGATAAAACAGAAAACATCAATGCTGGCAAGAAGATACTGATGTTTATACCATTCGCAGAATCCATATTTGGCTGGTATTTAGCCGCGTAAAAATAGCCCGCCAAAACAATAGCAACCACTGGGAAAATAATGCCAAAAATTTGGTAAATCATTGATAAATACGCTGGTCAATAAAGGCCTGATTTTATCAGTCGATATGTAGAGGCTGCTAATAATTCTGGCAAAAAAAATCCCTCGACATTGCGAGGGATTTTTATTTTAATTGACTTAGAGTATTTTAGTTTGCACTATATAAGACATCGTTCTTTTCTGTTAATACACGCAACTTTGAAAAATGACGAAGCGCGAAGTAAGAACCAAAAATAACGCCTGACCACATCATGTCACCAGCAATTGTATTTTGGAAGAACGGGATTGCCATTGTGTAACAAAGCACCAAACCGGCAAACGTTTTCTCGTACATCGGCGAAAAAGCCCAAACTGCAAAGTTCGTCGCGACAAAGAATACCGTTGAGCTTGCAAGTGCAGCGCCAGCAATTCTTAAAACGCCCAATTTCTTTTGTAAAAAACCTCTAAAGACAACTGGGAATAACAACGCTAAATAGACAACGATCATTGACTTTGAGGCAAACCAATCAGGCGAGAGATAGCCAAAAGCGAAATAATCGGTTAAAAGCATCGCTGCAACAACTGCAACAACCGCCATGTATCTTTTCATGAAGATAAAACCGGCAAATAATGCAATCGCTGCCATTGGTGTGAAATTTGGTGGATGCGGTAGTAATCGACCAGCAACACCCAAGGCAATTAACACCGCCAAGATAACTAGATAGGTAAAACCTGAATTTAACTTATGTTCTTGTGTTTGCATAACAACTCCCCTTTAATTGTAATTATTTAGATTGCTTAATATTACTCTAGAATGTAGTAAGAATCAAGCGAATGATAGTGTCCTCATCAAGGATAACATCTTGCGCACCAACCATTGACATTTCGCCATTAACGAATAGCGCCCAATAAGTATTACCCACCGCTTCAACACCGCCCAAAATCATGATTTGCGGGCCCCAGTCTGTGTCTTTAGTACCCATAATGATCACTTGGTTGATCGCCTCAATTGCATTTAAACCTTTAACAGCCTGAGTAATTGAAGTAAGAGTGATTTGACCCTCTGCAACAATCTCTAAAGTAAACTGAACGGTGTCTTCTGCCGCAAAAGTTGGTTGAATTGAAAATAGGCCAACCAATAGAATTGCCAATAGGCGCATTTTAAGTTTCATTTTGTCTCCTTGTGGAATAAATTGTATTGTTACCAACAACGATTTGCTGATTTCGGAAATTTTATATTAATAATTCAAACAAGTAATCTTTCAAAAATGATTTATTTGAATCCTTAAGATTGATTTTTTTGTTGTGACAACAGTAGCGTCTAGAAAGGAAATTTCTTGGCGCCCAGGCCTGGCAATCCGCCACCCATTTTTGAAAAATCAGGAGTGCCACCTTCGCCTTGCATTTGGCTCATCTGTTCCATCATTTTTTTCATCTTGCCGCCGCTCATTTTTTTCATGCCTTTCTGCATTTTCTCAAACTGTTTTAATAACTTGTTAACTTGTTGAACATTGGTGCCAGAGCCGTTAGCAATGCGCTGTTTACGAGAGCCTTTAATGAGATTAATATAGATTCTCTCTTTAGGTGTCATTGAATTAATAATAGCCACCATGTGAGTGCTTTCGCTATCGCCTATCACTTGATTTTTAACACTTTGTGGCAGATTACCCATACCTGGTAGTTTATCCATTAAAGCGCCCATACCGCCCATCTGCTGCATTTGAATAAGCTGGTCACGCATATCACTAAGATCAAAACGACCTTTGATGATTTTTTGCGCGCTTTTCATTGCTTTCTTTTGGTCAACCTTGCGAGATATCTCTTCGACCAAAGAAAGTACGTCACCCATACCCAGTAATCTGGAAACGATTCGATCTGGATGGAACGGTTCTAGTGCATCGGTTTTTTCACCAACACCGAGGAATTTGATTGGCTTACCGGTAATATGTCTAACCGAAAGTGCTGCGCCACCGCGCGCATCACCATCGGTTTTGGTTAGAATAACACCTGTCAACGGTAGCGCATCAGCAAAAGCTTTAGCTGTGTGTGCTGCGTCTTGACCCGTCATTGAATCAACAACAAACAGGGTTTCAATTGGATTGACTTTTTTCTGTAAAGCTTGAATCTCGGCCATCATTTGCTCGTCAATATGCAAACGACCAGCAGTATCAACCAATAACACATCGTGGAATTGTCTTTGCGCGTGTTTTTTCGCCTCAGCAACAATTTGCTCTGGCTTGTCACCAATACTGGATGGGAAAAAATCTACACCAACTTGCTCGGCAAGAATTTTGAGTTGTTCAATCGCAGCAGGTCGGTATACGTCTGCACTAACAACCAGCACTTTTTTCTTTTCACGTTCCTTTAAAAAGCGTGCCAGTTTAGCAATCGAGGTTGTTTTACCCGCACCTTGTAAGCCGGCAACCATCACCACAGCAGGTGCTTGAGTGGCTAAATTAAGGGATTCGTTCTCACCACCAATAATCTGTGTGAGCTCCGTTTCAACCAATTTAATAAAAGCTTGGGATGGGTTTAAGCCTTCGCCAACTTTAAAACCAAGCGCTTTTGTTTGCACTTTTTCAATAAAGACCTTGATAACTTCTAGGGCAACATCAGCCTCTAATAACGAGCGCCTAACTTCCCGAATGGCGTCTTTAATATTGGCTTCAGAAAGCTTGTTCTTACCCTGTAAAGCCTTGAAACTATTGGAGAGACGATCGCTTAAATTATCAAACATTATGTTCTTATTGGACAAAATATCGTATTATATAGCTTTTGCATTATTGATAGTAATTGATGCCCCTTTTGACGATCATCCCATTTGTCGCCTATCTATTTGTAGCCCTAATTTTAACGCGCTACTTCACTCAAGACAGCGAGACACATCAACACAAGACACTAGCCAACATCTTGCTGCTATTGGCCTGCGTTTCGCACGCCTACTTATTGAGTGATTTATGGCAAGCCGAGGGGGTGTTCTTTGGTCTTGCTAGCAGTGTTTCTTTTGTTGCTTGGGTGGTTGCAACCCTACTTTTTGTGACCTCACTGAGCAAGCCAATTCATGCGCTCGGTATTATCATTTACCCGCTGACAGCACTCGCCCTACTGTTCTCACTGGCTTTCCCTGATACGCAAAACAAACTGATCGAGGTCTCTATTGCGGCGCATGTTTTCTTCTCAATTAGTGCCTACGCTCTTTTGGCAATTGCCGTCTGCCAATCGGTACTACTAAATATCCAAGAGCGACTTCTACACGAGCATCATATTAATACTTTTATTAACAAATTACCGCCACTGCAAACAATGGAAGATTTTTTATTCCAAACCTTAAAGATGGGCTGTTTGTTATTAACCCTGTCGCTTGCGTCTGGCTTCGTATTTATCGACGATTTCGCCACTCAACAACTTACCGCAAAAACCATTTTATCGTTTCTAGCGTGGTTAGTTTTTACCGGCCTGATAATCGGCCACAACATATTTGGATGGCGCGGAAAGCACGCTACATTAGCCACACAAATTGGCTTTACAGTGCTTGTTTTGGCCTACTTCGGGACTAAGTTTGTTTTGGAGCGATTGCTCTCTTAAGAGCAACATAAAAGCTTAAATTCTCGAACAACTAGCCGTTGTGATTGCTGTTCAAATCAAGGCTGTAAAAAAAAGGCTTTTATAAATCATAAACAACTTTATCAAGGCTTTCTTTATAACGCAAATATAGTCTTAACAAACAATCCAGTTAGTCGATGTGCAAGACTGCAAGAAATGCCTCTTGTGGAATATCCACTCGACCAATAGAACGCATTCTTTTTTTGCCTTTCTTTTGCTTCTCAAGCAGCTTGCGTTTTCTCGAAATATCACCACCATAACACTTGGCAGTTACGTTTTTTCGTAGTGCTTTAACATTGGTACGAGAGATAATTTTTGAGCCAATACAGGCCTGAATTGCAACATCAAACATTTGCCTTGGGATCAGCTCTTTCATCTTCGATGCAATTTCACGGCCTTTATAAACAGAATTTTCACGATGAATAATGAGTGCCAAGGCATCAACCGGCTCATCATTAATGAGAATGTCCAAACGAATTAAATCGGACGGCTGATAGCGCTCAAAATGATAATCCATTGAAGCAAAGCCACGCGAAACAGACTTTAATCGATCAAAGAAATCGAGCACCACTTCATTCAGTGGCAGTTCATAAACAATAGACACTTGACGACCCATGTATTGGATATCTTTTTGCACGCCGCGCTTGTCTACACAAAGGTTAATCACCGATCCAACATACTCACTCGTAACCAAAATATTGGCGGTAATAATCGGTTCTCTAAACTCTGCAATACCTTGAATAGGAGGCATTTTTGAAGGACTGTCAACTCGATGAACCTTGCCTTTAGTGTCCACAATTTCATAGACCACAGTCGGTGCTGTGGTAATGAGATCTAAGTCGTATTCACGCTCTAAACGCTCCTGCACAATCTCCATGTGAAGCAAACCCAAAAAGCCAATACGGAAACCAAAACCCAGCGCATCAGAATTCTCTGGCTCGTACTGCAGTGCGGCATCATTAAGTCGCAATTTAGCCAATGCATCCCTAAATTTTTCGTAATCTTCGCCAGAGGTTGGAAACAAGCCCGCAAATACGCGCGGTTGTACCGGTTTAAAACCCTCAAGCGGCTCAGTAACCGGATTTTTACTACTGGTAATAGTGTCACCCACAGGGGCACCATCAATGTTTTTAATATTGGCAATCAAGAAGCCTACTTCACCGGCTTTAAGGCTTTCAGTTATTGTACGCTTTGGGGTAAAAACACCGACTTCGTCAACTGAGTACTCTTTGCCGTTAGAAAATATTTTAATTTTAGTCTTAGCTCGGATTTCACCATCAATCACGCGAATGAGTGACACCACGCCTAGGTAATTATCAAACCAAGAATCGATAATCAAGGCCTTAATTGGTGCATCGACTTTACCCACGGGTGGTGGAATTTTTTCAATGATTTGCTCTAGAATATCTTCAATGCCAATGCCAGACTTAGCGCTTGCGTGAACAGCGTCATGCGCCTCAACGCCGATAACATCCTCAATTTCATCCACCACTCTTTCAGGATCTGCAGCCGGAAGATCAATTTTATTAAGCACTGCAACCACTTCAAGACCTTGGTCCAGCGCTGTATAACAGTTCGCCACCGTTTGCGCCTCAACGCCTTGAGAGGCATCAACAATGAGTAATGCGCCCTCACAAGCTGATAGTGAACGCGAAACTTCATAGGAAAAATCCACGTGCCCGGGCGTATCAATAAAATTCAGTTGGTAGGTCTCACCATTTTTAGCATGGTAGTCCAATGTCACACTTTGGGACTTAATGGTAATGCCTCGCTCTTTCTCAATGTCCATTGAATCCAACACTTGAGACGACATCTCGCGATCGCTGAGGCCACCACAATGCTGGATAAAGCGATCAGCAATTGTTGATTTGCCGTGATCAATGTGAGCAATGATAGAAAAATTTCGGATATTTTGCATATCGATGATAAAATGAGTCTTTGAGATTAGCAACGAGACATTATACAGTCAATGAATAAAGTGAAGCCAATTACCTGTATCGCCACAAGCGACCTTAAGGTTCAAATACCGGATAACCAAGGGCGCAATATTGTGCTTTATTTTTACCCAAAAGACGACACCCCAGGTTGCACTACTGAAGGTCAAGACTTTACTCACCTCAATCAACAATTTATTGACAATAACGTAGTTGTTTATGGCGTCTCTAGAGAATCAATCGCTTCTCATGATAAATTTATCTGTAAATACGATTTTAACTTTGATCTTATTTCCGACCCCGACGAAGTGCTTTGCAATCAATTTGGTGTTATTCAGTTGAAAAAACTTTACGGTAAAGAATACATGGGTATTGTTCGCTCAACGTTTGTTATCAATCCTAAAGGTGAAGTTTTAAAGCATTGGGACAATGTCAGAGTTAAAGGACATGCAGAAGAAGTGCTGGAGACTATTAAAGCATTATGATAAATGTTGATTACGATGAAGTCGAAAAATTTGCCTCCCTAGCTTCACGCTGGTGGGATAAAAACTCCGAATTCAAACCACTGCACGACATCAATCCACTGCGCCTAAACTACATTAAGAAGCATTGTGGTGGCTCCTTAAAGGGCAAACGCATACTCGATGTTGGCTGCGGCGGCGGCATTCTTGCAGAGGCGCTAGCTTTAGAAGGTGCACAAGTTGTCGGCATTGACCTTGCTGAGGCAAGCCTAGAGGTAGCTAAATTGCATTTACTGGAATCGGGCCTGGACGTCACTTACCAGATGATCCCCGTGGAAGAATTAGCAAATAATGAGCCGGCGTCCTTTGATGTTGTTACTTGTCTTGAAATGTTAGAGCATGTCCCTGACCCAAGTTCGATTGTAAGAGCTTGTTCTGCACTGGTTAAGACTCAGGGTAGGGCGTTTTTCTCAACCATTAATCGTAACCCAAAATCGTATTTTTTTGCTATTATTGGTGCGGAATACGTTCTCAACTTACTGCCCAAAGGCACGCATCATTACCAGAAGTTTATCAAACCTAGCGAGATTGATGGCTGGGCAAGACATTGCAATTTATCGATTCAATCAATGATTGGCATGACTTACAACCCAATCACCAAAATCTACAAACTTGAGGATGACGTTAGCGTTAATTACCTCAGTCATTATCAGAAAAGTTAAATTGATTTTTTTCAATGACCTCTTAAAACAAAAAAAAGCCCCAAACTGACAGGGCCTTTTTTTATAATTTAATCTCTTAATCTTACAAAACGTTCTCAACCGATACTTCAATCGCATGCATCATAGAACGTCCAAACGAACGCATGGTTAACAGTACGTATGAATCATCGCCATCTCGGTAGATGATTGTACCGATGTGCTCCATAATCGTTCTCGAAACACTACCCAATGTAAAGACGCTAGGGTCTAGATCGATCGGGCAAATGCGCTCAAGTATGTCACGACTGCGCTCACCACTAACACGAATCATAGCCCATGTATCGGACTGATCTGTGTAGTAGGCAGATGGCGCATTAAAGCGCTCGGCAATGTTGGCTTCGGCATCGTCACTTTCGTAAGCATAATAAGCCAACACTTGGTTTTTTTGCAAACGCCAAAGTGTGATTGAAGAATCCGAAGACTGTGTTGACTGACCCATTGCTGGGAGTGACAAACCGCAAGATTTTTTTATTGCAGCTTCGATTTTTTCAGCTTCACCGTTTGGCATAGCAATCATTACTAACGATTGATCAACTACCTCGCAGACAGTGACACCATCAAACTCATGTTCAGCACTACCCAGTGGCGACTCTTTTACAATTGTATAATCAGACATAGGCTTCTCCTGAAGTTTTGTCAAAGGAAATATTATTAAACACGCAGACACTCCCCTTGTGGGTCATAGAAATGCGGGCTACAAATTTCAACCTCAATATCTTGACCTCTTACTAAATCAACTGCACGGACCGTCTCGCCTTTACGACTGTGTCCGCCTTTAATATATCCCAAACCAATGTAGTGACCAAATATTGGTGAATAGATCGATGATGAAATCCAGCCTTGATCGGTAAACGTATCTGGCTTATCACGCAAGTTAACCAGGTGCGCACCAGCCATTGAATGACCCGCATCCATTAAAGCGCCCTTATTAACCGGCTTGAAGCCAACCATTTGCATACGATCATTACGCTGCATGCCTTCACGCAAACCCAATGTATAGCCGATAAAGTCTTTCTTACCAGAAACCATACCACCCATACCAAGATCATAAGCGCTTGTCTGGCCGTTAAGCTCAGGGCCCGCCGCATGACCTTTTTCAATACGCATTGCACCAAGTGCCTCCGTACCGTAAGGGACCACATTAAACTCTTCACCCGCCTCCATCAATACACGGATTAACGAATCGCCATAACGTGTAGGCACTGCAATCTCAAATGCAAGCTCACCCGAGAATGAAATCCTGAAAAGTCTTGCAGGAATGCCGCCACAAATTGAGATTTCACCAGCACCCATATAAGGGAATGCTTCGTTCGAAATATCATGCTCAGCATCAACAATTTTCTGTAGTAATTTACGAGAGTTAGGCCCTGCAACTGCGTACTGTGCATACTGCTCAGTAACAGAAATCATGTGCACATCCAAATCAGGCCATAGGCACTGATGACAGAATTGCATATGACGATAAACATTGACCGCATTTGCAGTCGTTGTTGTCATCACAAAATGATTCTCACTAAGTCTCGCTGTCGTGCCATCGTCCATTGCTATACCGTCTTCACGAAGCATTAGACCGTAACGTGTTTTACCAACTGGTACTTTGGCAAAAGCATTGACATAAAGTCTGTTTAAGAACTCAGAAACATCCGTTCCCTTAAGGTCAATCTTACCCAACGTTGTTACGTCACAGATACCTACAGATTCACGTGTTTGTCTAACTTCACGATCCACCGAGTCACGCCAGAAAGTTTCACCCGGCTGAGGGAACCACTGCGAACGATACCACATGCCAACTTCAACAAAAATAGCATTTTGCTTTTCAGACCACTTATGCGTTGGTGTGTAACGCGTTGGATAGAATTCCATACCACGTCTTCTACCCGCAAACGCGCCCATAGCAACTGGGTTGTACGGCGGACGGAAAATAGTGGTACCGGTTTCTTCAATGGTTTGATCCATGTTATCAGCCATGATACCAATCGCCAGAACGTTTGCTGTCTTACCTTGGTCTGTTGCCATGCCAAGTGTTGTGTAGCGTTTAACGTGCTCAACAGATTTAAAACCTTCCTGGTTAGCAAGCCTAATATCTTTGGCAGTTACGTCGTTTTGATAGTCAACCCAAGCGCGCTTTTTGCCACTTGGAACGCCCCATTTCGCTGTTACGTTGTAAGCAACTGAAGCTGTTGACGCTGGCTTAGAATCGAGTGTTTTAAAGCCAAGATCCGCCGCAACAACATTGCCTTCGTTATGGCCTTCAACAATCGCATCAGAAAGCACCATTGTGCCTTTAGCGCGGCCCGCAACAGACATACCGACCGGCACAGAACTGTCTGGCAAGAATGTTGCAAGCTTCTCATTCCACTTAGGAATGCCACGATGGTGGCAAGTTAAATGAAGGTTTGGATTCCAACCACCAGAAACGGCTAGCGTATCTGTATTGATTGTTTTACCGTTTGACAACGTAATTGATTTAATCGCACGTCGACCTTTAGTATCAGTGACATCGATACCCATAAAGATCTCAGCACCTTCGATCGACATCACAGGATCTATTGAGCGTGAATCAATCACTGCCACAACTTTAACACCCTTCTCAGTCAAGTCTTTCGCTGTTTGCCAGCCACTATCATTGTTTGTATAGACACTCACTCTTTGACCGGTGGCAACTGCAAATCTATTGAGATACGTTCTAACAGCACCCGCCATCATAATGCCCGGACGATCATTATTACCAAAGGCAATTGCTCGCTCAGTTGCACCCGCACAAAGAATTGTGCGTTTTGTGTAAATACGCCAGTTAACTTGGCGTGGTTTTTTGCTATCAGCTCTAGCTTCAGATGCTCTGTTTTCAAGCGCACCATAAATACCGTGATCGTAAGCGCCGAAAATAGTTGTGTCAGCCATCAGTGTAACGTTGTCCATCGTAGCCAGTTTTGCAACTGCTTGCTTGGCCCACTCACTGCCAGCCATGCCGTCAATTTCGTTAGTTTCCGAATTTAATCGGCCACCCATGATGAAATCTTCATCAGCAAGAATGACTCTAGCGCCAGATTCAGCCGCTGTCAATGCAGCAGAAAGACCTGTAGCACCCGCACCAACAACCAAGATATCGCAATAGCGGAATCCCTTGTCATAAGTGTCTGGATCTTCAAGCATAGAAAGTTTTCCTAGGCCGGCAGAGTGACGAATTGCAGGCTCGTAGACTTTTTCCCAAAAGGCTTTTGGCCACATGAAGGTCTTATAGTAAAAACCCGCACTCAGGAATGGCGAGAAGAAATCAGTAATCGCCATGAAGTCAAAACTTAGAGGGCCTCTGTGGTTCTGAGAGTTGGCTTCTAAGCCGTTATATAATTGTGTAATCGTTGCACGTGTATTTGGCTCTTTATAAGCACCGCGACCGATTTCCATGATGGCGTTTGGCTCTTCTGAACCCGCCGTTACGATACCACGCGGACGGTGGTATTTAAACGAGCGTCCAACTAAATGCTTGTTATTTGCAAGTAATGCAGAAGCAAGCGTGTCACCTTCATAGCCTCGTAAGATTTGGCCATTGAAAGTAAAGCTTACAGATTTAGTTTTGTCAATTAGACCGCCATCGATTCTGTTAATTTGACTCATTTTGATCGACCCTGTGCTCTTGAGACGTCTTGAGCAAGCTCAACACTTTTAATCTCATGTGTTAAAGTACAGCGAGTAACAACTAACCAAGATTGGTCACCTTGTTCGTGGTACCAAAGTTCACGGTTGTCACCAGCAATATTTTCTCTAATGTATAGGTACTGATAGAAGTCTTCAGCAGC